>VXPR01000209.1:2660-4261 GCA_009839405.1 Gammaproteobacteria bacterium | reverse complement strand
CGAGCGACCAACGTCGCGTCGCTGAAGCTCAAGTGGAGCTACAACCTGGGCGACAACTCGCCGCGATCCATGCCGCTCGTCACCGAAGACACGCTCTTCATCGGCGACGGCAACGGCCTTGTGGCGCTCGATCGCGAGACCGGTTGCGAACGCTGGCGATTCGCCCATGCGGGTCAGGTGCGCAGCGCCATCGTCCACGAAAGGACCGCCGACGGCGCCACCCTGTTCTTCCTGGAATCCACCGACGGTGTCTTCGCCGTCAATGCCCGCGATGGAACGCTGCTCTGGAACGCCCATCCCGAGGGCGTCAACGAGGCGCCGCTCTACTCCGGGACGCCGCTGGTGACCGGAGGCACCGTGTTCGTGCCGGTGGCGTCACAGGAAATTGGCCTCGCCATGGTGCCTTTCCTTGGCTGCTGTCATACGGCCGGCGGCTTGGGCGCGCTTGACTCCCAAAGCGGTGCCACACGCTGGTATCGGCGCACCATCGAGCAGCCAGCCAAGGTCACCGGCCGGCGCTGGCTGGTGGTGAAGCAACGCGGGCCGTCGGGTGCTCCGGCATGGGGCGCTCCGGCCTTCGACGAGAAGCGCAACTTCGTCTATTTCGGCACTGGCCAGAACTACAGCCATCCAACGACCGAAACCAGCGATGCCATCTTCGCCGTAGAAGCCGACACCGGCGCCGTACGCTGGATCATGCAAGCCACCGCAGGCGATGCCTACAACATGGCCTGCAACTTGATGGGGACCGCACACCCGAACTGCCCCAACCCGGTGGGGCCAGACCTCGACTTCGGCGCGCCCCCCATCCTTGCGACCATGGAGGGTGGCGACCTGGTTCTCGCCGGGCAGAAGTCCGGCGACATCCATGCGTTGCGGGCCGAGGACGGCAGCGTCGCGTGGCAACGCAAACTCGGTCGCGGCGGGGCTCTTGGCGGCATTCATTGGGGCATCGCCTACCACGCCCGGCGAGGGCTTGTCCTCGTGCCTGTCAGCGACTTGCCGGCCGGCCCCCTCACCGGACCCGGCGAGGCACGGCCAGGGCTGCACGCCGTGCGGGTACAGGACGGCACCCCGGTTTGGTTCCACGAGCGGCGGTCGCGATGCAGCGAGCGCACTTGCTGGGGCGGGATTTCGGCAGCCATCTCCATCGCCAACGATGTGGTGCTTGCCGGCAGCATCGACGGCTACCTGGAAGCGATCCATGTGGAAAGCGGCGAGGTGCTGTGGTCGTTCGACGCCTGGCGCGATTTCGATGCGGTGAACGGCACGGCCACCGGCGGGGCATTCGACGCGCACGGGCCGATGGTCGCCGACGACCTCGTCATCGTATCTTCCGGCTACGGCAGCTTCGACCAGCGCGGGGGCAACGCGCTGCTGGTGTTTGCACTCGAGGGTGCCGATGCTGCGCCTTCTAGTGGGTTGCCGCCGGCGCAGGAGGAAGCGGTGGGCGATTCGTGAGCGCAGCAGACGCCGCAACGTCCACCCTCGCGAGCCGAGGCCGCCCCATGGCGGCCCCGGCCATAGACGTAGTGGACGTGCGCGGTGGGGGGCGGGGTGTTGGAGTGGTGACCCGCGCCGTAGCGGCCGCCCGCGCCATC
>VXPR01000209.1:0-2650 GCA_009839405.1 Gammaproteobacteria bacterium | reverse complement strand
GCGGCGGGTGGTGGCGGTGGCGCGCGCCCCCCCCCCCCCCAACCGCCCCCGCGCGCCCCCGGCGGCGGCGCCGGCCCCCCCGCGGCCATCGACTTCGTGCTCGTCCTCGTGGTGGGCCTCGTTCTGGTCGTCGTGACCGGCGCCTTCGAGGACGCCGGCGACTACGCCGGCAATCCCCTGCCCCGGATCATTGGGCTCGGCTTCGCCGCCTATTTTCTGGCAAACGGTTGGCACCTGGCCCGCTACAGCCAAACCTTGGGCAAGGCAATCCTCGGCCTCGTGGTAGTCGACGCCGCCACCACGAACCCAGCGCGGTGGTGGCGTCTGGCAATCCGCTCGCCCTTCTTCCTAGCCCTCTACTCGGTCTCCCTGGGCGCTCTCGTGCTATTGCCCTTGCTGGACCAGGCCTTCATCTTCCGCAGCAACCGCCGCTGCCTGCACGACCTCATCTGCGGCACCGACGTGCTGCGCCTATCGAGGACACGCGCAGACACGACGTAGCCTTGTCACCCAGAGTGGTTCCAGCGCCGGTGAACGCGTCCGCGATACCGTCGAGGGGGACGGCCTCGACCTCCTCGGTCAGGGATATGCACTCGGAGTGCGGCAGATGATCGACATGGTTTGCCTGTCCGCCTAGCCCCCCTTGTGACGACCACCACAGAACGGGCGGACGCCTATGTAGGAGCACCGACTCCACGTAACGTTTTCGATCCGCTTATGTCAAATCGTACGATGCCATCGAAGAACTCGACAGTTTCGCTCTGAAGGGCGTGGGTGGTGCCGTCACATCTTCAGCCCACCAGTTCAGGCAGGATCGTCTCGTTGAAGAGTTGGTCGCCGGTGCTGAAGTGCAGCATCTCGATGCCGAGGGCCCGATAGGCGTCCAACCGTTCGTACACGGTATCCGGGCTGCCGATCAGGCGCGCCGCATAGCCTTCGTTGGTGTCGAGCAGGCTCAGGTCCTCGTTGCTGGCCCACATGCCCTCAGCGCCACCGGTAGCCGCACGGCGTCGCTCGGCCCGGGTGCGGTCGATGGCGGCGATGCGCGTTTTGATCTCGTCCCAGGCTTCGGCATCGCTGCGGCGCACCAAGGGCGCGGCATAGATGGCGAAGCGAACCGTGCGGCCCGTGGCGAGACACGCCTTGCGCACACGGCTGATGATGCCCTCGATCCGCGTGAGCGAGCCGCCGTTCAGGAACATCCAATCGGAACGAGCCGCCGCCATCGCCACCGCGTCGTCGGACTGGCCACCTTGGAACACCGTGAGGGGACGGGAAGGGCGTGGTTCCAGGCAAAGCTCCTCGGCGCGATAGAACTCGCCCTCGTAGCTGAACAGTGGCGAATCCCATGCACCGCGCAGCACGTCGATGAACTCCGACGAACGTGCATAGCGCTGGCCGTGTTCGAGGGTGTCGATGCCGTACATGTCGAACTCGGTGAGGTTCCAGCCGCTGGTGACGTTGATGTCCCAGCGCCCGCCGCTGATCCAGTCCATGGTGGTGCCCCACTTGGCGATGGCGCCGGGGTGGAAGAAGCCTGGATGGATGGCGGTGACGAGCCGAATGCGCTCGGTGTGTGCCGCAAACAGCGCCGTCATGGCGAGACAGTCGAGAGAGGAGCCCTCCATCTCGACGCCACTACCCCACCAGCGCTGGGCGATGAGGAGGTGCGAGAGTCCCAACGCCTCGATGCGCTGCACCGCCGGCAACACGGCAGAGTGCAAGGCTTGCCCGTCCGGAAACTCGCCCTTGGGATTGGTCGAAACGACCTGCGGCCCCGCGAACACCGTCGGAGCCCAGGTGCATGTCAGCATTTTTCCACTCATACGACGATTCTACGCAACTGCTCGCGCGCCCTATCGGGCGCGTCTGCGCGCCCTATCGGGCGGGTCGGCAGTTCGCTGCCGCGAACTGCTGGTCTTGCTCGCGCGCGCGATAGGGTGTGCCACATTCATGGATAATCCGAGCAAAGGGAGGCCGCAACCATGATCACAGCCATGCCCCGCATCGCCATCGCGCTCCACGACTTCGACGCCGGTGTCGCGACCTTCCGCGACCAACTGGGCCTGCCCATCATGGACATTTCGGCGAGCAGCGTCGACAGCCTCGGCGCCAAGCTTGCGATGTGCGTGCCCGAAGGCGGCAGCAACATCGAGCTGATGTCGCCAGCCAATCCGGACGCGCCGCTCTCCCAAAGCCTGTCGCGCTTCCTCGAACGGCGCGGCGAGGGCCTGTTCGCACTCATGCTCGAAGCGCCTGATCCGGACGAAGAGGCCATCGGACTTGCCGAGCGCGGCCTAAACGTCCTGCCGCTCATGCCCGGCGCCAGCGGTCGCGACGTGCATCCGAACTCCACCCATGGCGTGCTGATCCGCGTCTATCCCACCAGCTCGTTTTCGGGCGGAACCTCGCCGAGCAGGAGTGGCCTCTCCGGGATCATGCGCGTCCTGATCGCGGTGCGCGATCTCGGCCGTGCACGAACCGCGTACCAAACCGGCTTCGGTCTTCCCTGCGACCCCGAGCAGGACGACGAGTCGCGCGGAGTGCAGAGCTTCCTTTGCCGACCCCCGGCCGGCGGCACCATCGAGTTCCTCACCCCAACCGACCCGGCCCGCCCCGTCGCCGCCGAGGGCGGAAGGCTGGGTCTTTT
>VXPR01000108.1 GCA_009839405.1 Gammaproteobacteria bacterium | reverse complement strand
ATCAGCGACGGGTCCCAACGAAACCTGCCCGCCTCCACGTCGCGCTGGATGCGGTTCAAGCCCGATCGAATCTTGCGCAGCTCCCCGCCAGAGAGCACGCCGCCGGCTGCCAGCATTTCGGCATGGGCGATGGAACCCTGGATGTCGTACAGAGCAAGGCGCCGGTCGAAATCCACCGAGGCGGTGAACCGCTCCACCAACGCGTCGGTGGGTTCCGCGAAGCGGCCGCCCCACATGCGTTTTTCTCCGGCTTTGGCGCTATTGTTCATAGGTTGCAGTGGCTTGGTTGAGGCGGCACGGATGGCATACGCGGCGGGTTGGGCAGTATAGCAATGCGGCATCGGAGCAATGGCTGCGACGCTAAGCAAACGGGCGGCAGGGAGCGCAGGTAAAGCGGTGCGTTTGAGGATTGCGACACGGCGCAGTGCCCTAGCGCTGTGGCAGGCACACCATGTGGCAGAGGGCCTCTGCGCCCTGCACGCTGGAATCGAGGTGGAGATCGTAGCAGTGGTGACGGAGGGCGACCGTAACCGATCGCCGTCCCTCGCGGCCGCCGGCGGCAAGGGACTGTTCGTCAACGCCCTGGAGGATGCCCTCGCCGAGGACCGCGCCGACATTGCGGTTCACAGCATGAAGGATGTTCCCGGCACCCTCGCCGAGCGGTTCGCACTGACGACTTTCGGCGTCCGCGCCGATGCCCGCGATGCCTTGGTGGCGCGGCAAGTACGGGGATTGCTCGATCTGCCGGCGGGCGCGGTAGTGGGTACCTCTAGCGGCCGGCGTCAAGCCGTGCTGCGCCACATGCGTCGCGATCTGGACTTGCAGCCCCTGCGCGGCAATGTTGATACACGTCTCGCCAAGCTCGAAGCCGGCGAATGCGACGCGATCGTCGTCGCTTGCGCGGGTCTCGACCGGCTAGGCCATGCGGAGCGCATCACCCAACGCCTTGCCGTGGAACTGATGACGCCGGCCCCCGGACAGGGCGTGCTGGCGGTGGAACACCTTGCGGCACGCGCCGACGTCGCCAGCCTGCTCGCGCCAGCAACATCGGCGCAAGTTGAGGTGTGCGCGACCGCGGAACGCACCGTTGCTCGTGCCCTCGGCGCCGACTGCACACTGCCCCTCGGCGTCCACTGCATTGCGACCGCGAACGGCTTTCTGCTCCACACATCCCTGTTCGACGCCGAAGGGAAGCGCGAGCTGCGCCTTCAGATGCAGGGCGACGACGCGATGGCCCTGGCCCAAAAAGCCGGCCGGCGACTCGAACGACTACGCGCGACCGCACCACCTTCTGCTGCCTGATGCGAGTGTGGGTGACACGCACCGAACCCGGTGCCAGCCGCCTGGCCGCCGCCTTGGAAGGCGCCGGCATCGCCTGCCTGGTAGCGCCGGTGCTGGACATCGTGCCGACCGGACAACCGTTGCCCGGTGGCCGCTACGACCTTGCGCTGTTCGTGTCGGAACATGCCGCCGCGCTTGCCGCCGCCGAGCCAGCCGATTGGAGTGCCGAGGTCGTCGTCGGGATCGGCGAACCGGCCCTCGCCGCTCTGGCGCGGCGGCCACAAGCAACCCATGCGCGCGTCGTTACGGCGACCGGTGCCGACTGCGTGCTGCAAATGCTCGACGGTTGGCCAGAGCCACCCCGCCGGACGCTCATCGCCAAGGGCCAGGGCGGTCGCGACGATGTGCAGCGGCACCTGCGTCAGGCTGGCGGCGCCGTGGTGGAGTGGGATGCCTACCGTCGGGTCGCCGTCGCGCCCGCCGTGGTGCCGGACGCGGTGTCTGCCATCGTATGCTCTAGCGGCGCAGGGGCTCAGGCGGCTGGTGCCCGGTGGTTTGCGGAGCGGGGACGCCCGGATGTGCCTTTGTTCGTGCCGTCTCCTCGCGTGCGGGCCGTGGCTTCGGGGGTGGGTTTCCAGACAATACGCGTCACCGCCGGGGCCGCACCAAAGGCCGTTGTCGCCGCCGTGAACGCCTTGAAGGAGCGAAATGTCTGAGTCGTCCGCCGAAGCCAACGACAGCGCCGAAGAGGTACCGAAACCCCGCCGGAGATGGGGTGGGGTCGTGCTGCGGGGCGTCATTGGCGTCGTTGCCGTCGCTGGCCTCGCGCTCGGTGGCTACGTCGTGTGGACGCAGGCGGTGGCGAGTCCTTCGCTGACCGCCGTGGAGCAAATCGAGGCGCGCACGCTGGAGCTCGAGCGCGGCCAGCAGGCAGCGGCGGGAACGCAGCAAGCGCTCGCGGGAAGGCTGGACTCGCTGCAGGCCAACACCCAGGCGAACGCTGATCTCTTGGACGAGGTGCGCGCGGCACTCGCCCGTGGCCTCGCCCCAACCGCGGACGCAGCGCCGACGCCGGCGCGCTGGCGCGTGGCGGAAGTCGCCTATCTCTTGCGCATCGCCAACCATCGCCTGGCGATGGAGCGAGACCTCGGCGCAGCCAAGGCGCTGCTCGAAGGCGCGGATGCCGTGCTCGCCGACCTCGATGACTTCGCCTTCTTTGAGGTGCGCGCACAGATCGCCGGCGAGTTGCTGGCTCTCGAGGACCACGAGGACACCGATATCCAAGGCGCGTATCTGATGCTTGAGGCGATCAAGGGGAAGCTCAATCAGTTGCCGCTGCGTCTGCCCGAGTATTCGTCCCGGCAGGAGCCGGCGGCGGCCACGACCGGGGAGGCCGGGCTGGAGGCAGAGTCTGGCGGCGTCTGGGCATCCCTTGCCGCCATCGGCGATCGACTCTCGGAACTGGTGCGCTTTCGCCGACATGAGGGCGAAGCCGTGCGACCGCTGCTGGCGCCGGAACAGGCGGCATATCTGGAACAGCATCTGCGACTTGCGCTGGAGCGTGCCCAACTCGCGCTGCTGCGGCGGGATGCCGTGATATTTGCCGCCAACATCGCCGACGCCGAGGCGTGGCTCAGCACGTATGTGGATGCGAACCACGGCGTCACCAAGCAACTGCAGGCCGCGCTTGCGGAGGCGTCACGGCTCAATGTGGCGGCCCCGCTCCCGGACATCAGCGGCTCGCTCCGCGCCTTGCGTGAAGTGGTGCCGGCGTTGGAACCGTCGGCACTTGGCGAGTCGACGACTGAAGCTACGACCGCGCCGGAAGGGGATGCCTCGTGACCGTCCTCGTGCTGGTCCTGTTGGCGCTCGTTCTCGGCGGGCTGCTGGCCGTGTTGATGGCGCGCGACCCGGGCTATGTGCTGCTGGCGTGGGACGGGATGACCGTGGAGACGAGCCTATGGCTGGCATTGCTCGTCGTGGCTTTGGGCACTTTCGTCGCAAGCCGCACCGTGCGGCTCGTCCGCGCGCTCATTGGCAGTGGCGATGGCCTCCGCCGATGGCTGCACACGCGTCAGCAGGACGCCGCCGGCCGCCGCTTCAACCAAGGGCTCTTGCTGCTCGCCGAAGGGCGCTGGAACGACGCCCGCAGCGCGTTCCTTGGCAGCGCCGGCACAGGCGCAAGTGCGCTTCCGGGGCTCCTGCACGCCGCCCGCGCGGCGCACCAACTCGGCAAGGGCGAAGAGCGCGACGCCTTGCTTGATCGCGCGACGGCAGCGGTGCCGGCCGCCGCCGTTGCCGCCGGGCTCGAACGCGCCTCCATGCAGCAGGCGGAGGGAGAGTGGGAACGGAGCCTCGCGACGCTGACCGAGCTTGGTGGCAAGGCGCCGCGTCATCCGCTGGCGCTGACGCTGACCTTCCGCGCTCGCCTTGCGCTCGACGATGCCGACGCTGCTGAGGAGTTGCTCAAGGACGTGACCGGGGCGGGGATCGCCTCAGCCGAGGAAATCGCGAAGGCACGTGAGCAGATTTGCCTTGCGCGGCTCGAGCGGATCAGGTCGGCGGATGCGGCGGCCGAACACGCCCGGGCGCTTTGGAAGCGAACGCCGGCAGCCACGCGAGAGCAGGAGGACGTGCTTCTGGGCTATGTCGATGCGTTGCTGGCCGGCAGCGATGCCGCGGCCGCCGAAGATGCCCTGCGCCGTGGCCTCGAAGGTCGCTTTCTGGATTCATGGGCGCTGCGCTACGGCACCATCCACGCCGACCCGGAGCGCCAGATCAAGACGGCGACCTCGTGGCTCGAAGCCCACCCCGACAATCCCGCGCTGCTGCAGGCGTTAGGCCGACTGCACCTTGCCGCCACCCAACGAGACGCGGGCGTTGCCTACCTGATTCGTGCCGCCGAAGCGATTCGTTAGGCTTAAGCCTAGTCTCGGACGGCACCCCCTTCCTGTCACTCCCCCCTCGCGGGGGAGTCGAGAAA
>VXPR01000318.1 GCA_009839405.1 Gammaproteobacteria bacterium | reverse complement strand
CGCCGTCCCCCGCGCCAGATCATGTCGAGCGCTTTACCGGGATGAGTGTACGTGCAGCGGCCGGTATGATTCCGGTCGCCGCGCTTGCCGATACCGCTCCGTTCTCCCATGCGGAAATTGGCGCGTTTGCCGGGTCGCCGGTACTCAGAACGGCGGGTCCGAATGGACCTAAGTTGTGGCGACTGTTTGATAACCGGCTGCAGGAATATCGTCCGACCAGTGCCGAGGTTTCGGCTGCCGCGGCCAATGCCTGGCCCGATTACGAACCAGTGGCTTCCCATGTCCTGGGTAGAGATGACGTCTACACAAGTTTGCGCGAGGGGTCACTCCCACCGGATACAGTTCGTATTGTCCTCAATGATCCTGCCGACACGTGGGTACATGTACATCCGACACGAGCCGAAATCATTTCGATCATGGATCGTAGCCGGAGAGTGTACCGGTGGTTGTTCAACGGATTGCACAGCTTCGATTTCCCAGGAATCGTTGATCGCCGGCCGCTGTGGGACGTGCTGATGATCGCGCTGTTGAGTTGCGGCTTTGTTTTCTGCGTCACCGCGATCGTGATCGGATTTCGGCGAATCAAACAGACCACACGCTGAGCCGCGAACCCGGCCGAAGCTGGCTTCCAGCGAGAGCCCCTAGGCGCGACCCGTGACAGGGATGTTCGCTGCCCCGGAGGGCAGACTACTGAAACGGTGGAAGAGAGGGAGGCCGCCATGCGGGAGGCTGGCGCCGAGCGGCAGCAGCTGGGTTGACGGTGGGTGCCGCGTCGTCGAGCTGGCGCACTCTGCCAACTGGCGGCACCCACGACGTCCAGTTGCAGCGACGGTCCGTCCGGATACTGGCTATGCATGGATGCAGTTCCGCGCTTCCGACTAGGCCGCACTTTGTAGATCTCGCGCTCGCACTGCACCCACCGGTCACGGTTGAACAGGACCGCGCAACTGTCCGGCAACGTCGACGCCATCCATTTGCCCCGCACCCTGATAATCGCGCGCCGCGCCGCGCCGCGTCGAGACCGAGCCGGTCGTGTGCGGACCCCCGCATGCGCTTGCCGTCGATGTCTACGCCGCGTCGAATTCCAATTCGCTTCACATGCCGGGGTGAATCGAGATTCCCAGGCGGCACGCGCCCTTCAGTTCGCGGGACTTCGACGGCCCTGCGGTCGTTCCGTCGGCGCCCACCTGCGAACCCATCGGAGAGGTGTCGCCTATGCCCCGGCGCAACTTGCTTGGGCACAGGTCAACCGTCGGTCCGCCAATCGATCAGAGCGACATCGCCCCAAGTGCCTGGCGCACGCTCCACCGAATACAGCCGCAGGCGGTGGCAAATCTCCAGTTCCCGCAGGACATCGGCGAGAGCATGGGCGCGCTCGCGCTTCAGGAGGCGCCCGTTGAGCTGGACGTGCAGTGGCGGCGCGTAGGGGGCACCGACGCTCTGCACCAGGACGACGCACCGGGCCGCAAAGCGGTGCATCTTCGACAACGAGGTCGCAATATCTTCCATGCGATAGAAGGCGTTGCATCCGAAAACGACGTCGGCCTCCAACTCCGGCGCATCCTCCCAGCTGCAGGGCCAGAGCCGGGGCGCCTCGCTGGATCGTGCCTCCTCCCAGCGGCGCAGAAACTCCGTCCGCATGGCCAGCGAGGGCTCGACCGCAAAGATCTCGCCAACATGGTTGGCGATCCGCCGGGTGAACGAACCGGATCCGGACCCGATCTCAAGCACTCGGTCGCGGGGCCGCAGCAGTGGCAGGAGGTCAGTGATCAGCACATCGGCGTGCTGCGCCAGTGGGCTCCGCTCGTCGTAGTCTGGCGCATAGCCGCGCCAGAAGGCTTCCTCAGCCGCGTGGTCGCGCCAACGCTCATCGCGTTCGGCCTTCTGGGCGAAGGCCATTTTCCAGAACGCCGTCGGAGTCAGCTCGCGGGCCGGTTCCCCCATCTCCCCCTCCTCGTCTCCTTGACGGCAGGCAGGCAACTGCTGATCAACCGAGGTCGTCCTGGCCAGGCAGCAACGCCCGTCCCCATGGCGTCGGGTAGGTCTCGAAGCGGACGCCGAACACCTCGGTGAGGATGCCTGAAGCCAAGATGTCCTCGTTGGTTCCGCAGACGACGATCCGGCCTTCGGCCATGACCGCTATGCGGTCGGCGAAGCGCAGCGCAAGGTTGAGATCGTGCAGCACGACCAGCGATGCGACATCGGTCAAGCACCGGCGCAGGTACTGCATGGTTCTGAGCTGATGGGCGGGGTCCAGACTGGCAATCGGCTCGTCGGCGAGCAGCAGGCTCGGCCTTGCAATGAGTGCCTGCGCCAGCAGCGCGCGGGCGCGCTCCCCGCCCGACAGCGAGGCGAATTGGCGATCGAGCAGTCCGGTCAGCTCGAGATCCTGAAGCAGACCGCTCGACTGGTCTGTCGTATCGCCGGACGCGGGTACGGGTGGTCGAACCGCGCTCCATCCGAGTGCATTCAGGCCCCGTTGTCGACCAATGTCCAGGAGGTCGGCGACGCTCAGTTCCCAGTGCGGTGCGAAGAACTGCGGGAGATAGGCGATTCGGCGGGCCCTTTCGCCCGCCGGAAAGTCGGTCAGCCTGCGACCTTTCAGTTCGATCCTGCCGCTCCACGCAGTTTCGATGCCGCCGAGACACTTGAGGGCACTGCTCTTGCCGGCACCATTCGGGCCGACCAGGGCCAGCAGCTCCCCTGCGAATATCTCGAGTGCGACGCCGTCCAGCACCGGGCGACGAGCCTTGATGAGACGCAGGTCTGCAAGGCGCGCCAGCGGACTGTGTTTCGCGGCCGCTTGAGTCATTGACGGCTGCGCCTTGCCAGAATGAGCATGAAGAAGGGCGCGCCGATCAGCGCGGTCAACAAGCCGAGCGGAATCTCCGCCGGTGGGAGGAGACTGCGGGCCAGACCATCCAGCAGGGTCAAGAGAATGCCGCCCACCAAGGCCGAGGTCAGAATGAGCGGTGCGTGGCGCGGTCCAAGCGTCCAGCGCACCAAATGCGGAACGATCAAACCGACGAAGCCGATCGTGCCGCCCCAGGTTACGGCGAGCGCGACAAGGGCGGAGGCGAGCAAGGTCGCCATCACGACGAAGCGCTCGACGGGCAGGCCCATATTGCGCGCCACGTCGTCGCCAAGGCCGAGAACGTCGAGGCCGTGAGCAAGTCGGCGCGCGAACGCCAGCAGGAGCAGGCACGCCAGCGCGACGTAGCCCAACTCGCGCCAGAAGGGAGTCTGTATGCCACCAAGCGTCCAGGACAGTACGACCTGGAGGCTGATCGTCTCGTCGGCGAGCGCCAGCATCAGATAGCTGCGCAAGGCCCCGAGGAATGCCGCCATGGCGACGCCGGCCAAGAGCAGTCCGGCGGTGTCTCTCACCCGGGCGAGGCGTGCCAGCAGGAGGACGCCAAGCGTCGCGCCGAAGGCGCCCAGAAACGACAGGATCGGCAGCAGCAGCAGCGGGGAGACCGCTTGGAAGAGCGCGAGCCCCGGGACCAGCAGCGCGAGGGTGGCACCGAGCGCCGCGCCCGGTGCGGTACCGATCAGGAAGGGATCGGCGAGCGGATTGCGGAAGATGCCCTGGAAGATCGCCCCGGCTGCGCCGAGCAATCCGCCAACCATGAAGGCGGTCAGGACACGCGGCAGCCGCCACTCGAACAGCAGGCGGTCCAGGGGATGATCGCTCGCCACCGGCCGGAGCAGGTCCAGCAACCGGCCGGGGCCGAGCAATTCCGGCCCGAGCATCATGGCGAACCCGATGGACAGGAGCACCGCGGCAACGAGAGCTGCCAGCCAGCTGGTCGGGATGCCAAGGATGCGCGTCAAGTGCGGCGGATCGACACGAGATCTGGGTGCAGCGCGCGGGCGACGGTGCGCACGCCTTCGACGACGCGAGGCCCCGGGATCAGGACCTGGCCGCGTGGGATCGCGTCGACCCGCCCGGCGGCGACGGCCGCGATGCCGTTCCAGTGGGGACGCTCGAGAAGGGCGGCGACATCCGCCTCGCTGCCGGCGACGAGGATGTGGTCGGGATCCGCTCGGAAGACGGCCTCGCCGCTGACCTGCGAGAGACTCGTGCGGTTGCCGAATACGTTGAGGCCGCCGGCATGGCGCAGGATGTCGTCCGTGTAAGTGCCGGGCCGGACCGAGTGGTAGCCGGCACGGCCCGCCGCGCCGGTGTCGAAGTAAAACCGCATGGGCAATCTCGACGCGAACAGCTAGGCCCCCACCGCGACTTAGCCCGTGATAGCCCGGGTACTCGCCCCCGCC
>VXPR01000350.1 GCA_009839405.1 Gammaproteobacteria bacterium | reverse complement strand
CACGCCCCCCCCCCCCCACCCCCCCCCCCCCCCTGCCGCGTCGCCGCCGCCGCGGGCTCGCTGGCGCGCCGCCCCCCCCGCGCCCCCCGCCCCCCCCCCCCCCCCACGCAGCGGAGCCGGCCAAGGCCACCGCAAGCAAGCGTTCCAGACAACGCCAACAAAGCGCCAGCCTCGAACAACGCCACCATCAAAACAGCCCCCGCTGCTGGCGCCCGTCAGCGAGATGGGGCGAACAGGTCGTCTAGACGCGTAGCCGCGCGGTGGGAGTGCTCTTGCACCATGACGGCCAAATCCTCGAAGCTCGCGGCGCCGCAGATTTCGGCCAGAGCCTGCTGGTGCTCTGGGGTCGCATTGCCGGGGCCCGATTGGTCTGGGCTTACCATGCTGGCGAAGCCTTGAAGGTTCTGCCACAGAACCGTGGCTTCCGTGAGGTCGCGAAAGGTCTCCGGGTCGATCACGCTGTGTCGGTCGGCCGCTTCGAAAGTCGCCACCAACCCATTGGCAACGACCTCTGGCGTCGCGAACGCGTTTGCCAACTGGATCGCTTCCGCTGCCAGCGCCATGTCGGCGAGGCCGCCGGGAAGCTGATCCACATTCCAACTGTCGCCAGCTTGCAGTACGCGGTGCGTGGCCAGTTGCTGCATCACGAGCCCCGTGTCTCGCGGTTGCCCCAATGCGCTCCGGCGTGCGGCATCGAATCGCTCCGCAAGCTCGCCGTCGGCGAGGACGACTCTGGCATGCACCAGCGCCCGCAAGTCCTGCCACGTCGGGTTTCCGGCGCAGAGCTGCTCGAAGTCGGCCATGGCATACGCTGGCAAAGACTGGTCGGCAGCGGTCAGCCCGAGCCGATAGGGCTCGCGCGGCTCGAACAACATGCCGCTCGGGGAAAGCTCCCGAGCCAAGCGCATGAAGCGCTGCAACAAGCGCTCGTGCCACTGCTGCGCGGTGAGGGTCACATCGGCTGGTACCGAATCACACTCATACAGGAACAGGAAGCGAAGCGGCGCACCCACGGCGAGTTCCCGCCGTCCGGCCGCATCGAGAGCCACCAGCGCCACTGCCCCACTCGGCAACTCGCCGTATTCGCGAGCCGTGTCGCGCCGAGCCGCGTCGAGCAGAGCTCGGGTGGCGGCGTCGAGAATGTCGGCGAAGGGCTCCGTCGCCTCCCGCGGCGTTATCGCCGAGCGCAACATGTGGGCAGCGAGTTGAAAGACCCGCTGCTGCGCCCACGAGCGCACTTCGTCCACCTCTTTGTCGGTGGTCGGAGCGCGTTCCGCCATCGCCGCCAGTTGCTCGTCCATGGCCGAACGGTCGAACTCGCGCTGATAGTAGAGGCGCACCAGTCCCGCACGAGCGATGCGCGCCGTTTCCGGATCGAGACCCTCGTCGTCCACCACCAAATCCGTGAACTCCTGGCTCGCAAGGCTCTCTTCGACGTACGGGTAGCGCTCCATCCAGCGCTGCAGCCGCGGCGACCGACCGACCAGGTTGCCAAACCCGGCGGTCACCGTTTCCTTGGCCCTGCTGCCGCCTCGGCTCAGCACCAGCCAGAACGCCGGCACGAACAGCAGCGCTGCTGCCGCCGCCATCGCCACGCCAAACGCCAGCGAAACCACGATCGGCCGCATCGGCGCGATGCTGGCGCTGGTGTTGAGGATGAGCGGTGTCAGCCCCGCCAGGGTCGTGGCGGTTGTGATCAAGATCGGGCGGCAGCGCACCACCGCTCCGTTCTCGAGCGCGTCGATCATCGAATCGCCCCCGGCACGGAAGCGATTGACGCTGTGCAGGAGCACCAGCGTCGCGTTCACTGCCACGCCGACGGCCGCGACCATGCCCATGAGCGAAGGCATCGACAAGCTGACGACGGCGCCCGGCACCAGGCCCAGCAGGAGATGGCCCACCACCGCGCCGACAAAGCAGAACGGCAGCACCGACAGGATGATCAGCGGCTGCCCGTAGGAGCGCAGCGGAATGGCGAGCAGCGTGAACATGGCAAACAGGGCCAGCAGAAACAGCGGCCCGGCACTCGCCAACGACTCCCGCGCCTCCTGCGAGCTCTCGAATGAGTAGGTGATGCCCGGATACGTCTGCAAGGCTTCGTCGATGGGTGCCTGCAAGGCGGTGCGAACCCGGTCGGCACTGGTTTGTTCGAGGTTGAGCTGCGCCTGCACGGTGACAGTGCGCGCGCCCGAAGCCCGCGTGATGATCGACGGCCCCTGGCCCCACTCCACCGTGGCCACCGTCCGAAACGGCACTTCGGCACCGTCCGCAGTGCGGATGCGCAGCGACTGCAGCGATGCCAGCGAGCGTCGCGCCGGCTCCGGGTAGCGCACCATGATGCGAACGTCGTCCTCGCCCCGCTGCACGCGCTGCGCCTCTTCGCCGTAGAACGCCTGTCGCACCTGGCGGCCCAAGTCCGTCAGCGTGAGGCCCAAGGCATGTCCTGCAGGCGTCAGGGCAATAAGCAATTCGCGCTTGCCGGCCAGATAGGTGTCGCCTACGTCCACCACGCCCGGATACTGCTCGATTTCGGCCACGAGGTCGGCCGCCATGGCGCGCAAGTGCGCCACGTTGTCGCCGGACAGGCGCAGCTCAATGTCGTAGCCTTGGGTGGCGCCGACGTCGGCATCGAATGCCAGCGACTCCACGCCGTCTATGGTGCCCACCGCTTCGCGCCACTCGGCGACGATGTCGAGCGCCGTTGCCGGTCGCTCCTCGGCCGGCGTCAACTGCATCATCACGGCGCCGAGATGGCTCGATGCCTGACTCGACGCGCTGCCGGCGGCCGGCCCGCCGCCGTTGCTGCCGTAGATTTCGGCGATGTGAACCACCAGCGGCTCGCCGTGTTCCGCCGCAAGCCGCGACGCTACCCCCGCCGCCGCGGTCCGCAACCTCGCCATGGCCTCTGCGGTGACCGCTTCGTCCACGCCAAACGGCATCGTCAGCGCCGCCGTGATCCGGTCTCCGTACACCGGCGTCAAGAGCGAGAAGGGGAGCCGTCCACTCGCCACCACGGCGAGGGCAATCAAAACCGTCGCCAGGCCCGCCGTGATGACGAGCGCCGGCCGTTCCAGCGTTGCCCGCACGATGCGACGGAAGCGCCGTCCGACGAACTCGTCGAACCCCGCCTCGAAACGCACCTGAATGCGCGTGAAGGCGGCGCCCAAGCGCTGCAAGCTGCCCCAAAGCTGCGCCGCCCACACGAATCCCAGCGCAACGATGCCGAGCGCGATGCCGAAGCGCAGGCTCGGCGCGAGCGCAACCGCGCCGAGCACCAGAATGGCGAGAAACACCATGCCGAACTCGCCGAAGGGCAGCGAGTCGGAGCGGTGCCCCAAGTGCGCCGGCAACACAAACAGGCATTCCACCAGCGACAGCGCGAGGCAACAGACAACGACGGCGCCGACGTTGGCGAGCACCGTGCCAGCCGTGCCGGTCATGTGCAGCATCGGCAGGAACGCAGCCACGGTGGTCAAGACGCCGAAGGTCACCGGCACCAGCACGCGTTCGGTGCCGTCGATCGCCCCGGCAAGTTGCCCGGTGCCGGTGCGCTGCGACACATACGCCGCTTCGCCCACCACCACCGCGTCGTCCACCAACATGCCGAGCACGAGGATGAAGCCGATGATCGAGTTCAGGTTGATCGTGATGCCGAACACCAGCAGGAGGAAGGTTGCGCCGAGAAGCGCGATGGGAATGCCGACCGCCACCCAAAGGGCAACGCTGGGGCGGAGAAACAGCGCGAGGATGACCAGAACCAGCAGCAGCCCTTGCACGCCAGAGCCCATCAGGGCGCCCAGACGATCCCGCAGCATGGACGACTGGTCGTTCCACACCGTGAGCCGCACGGGTTCGCCGTTCTCGTGCCGGCCGGTCTCGAACGCCTCAACGTAGTCCTTGACGGCATTGGCGATCTGGCGGATGTCCTGGTCGCCGACCCGTGAAACCTGCACCAGCGCCGCCGGGGCGCCGTCGAAGACGAAGCGCTGGCTGGTGTCCTCGAAGCCATCGATGACGTGTGCGACATCCTCGAGCAGCACCCTGCTGCCGTCCGGACGCGCTTTGACCACGAGCTTGTTCAGTTCCTCCGCGTTGTAGGCCTGCCCCCTGGTGCGAAGCAGCACCTGCCCCTGATCCGCCTTGATGGTGCCCCCGGGCAGGTCCACCGAATTCCTGCTCACCGCCGCCGCCACCTGATCGAAGGTCAGTTCGTTGCGCAGCAGCGACTCCTCCGACACCTCGATGGCGAGTTCGAAGGGAAGGACGTTGCCTACGGTCGCCTCAGTGATGC
>VXPR01000445.1 GCA_009839405.1 Gammaproteobacteria bacterium | reverse complement strand
AGGAGATCGTGCCGCAGTGCGTGGCGCGCGACGCCGGCGTGATCGGCATGAAGACTCTGGGCGGGGGCGTCATCACCGGCCAGGCTGGCATCACGGCCGAGACCTGCATCCGCTACGCCTTGAGCCAGCCGGTCTCCTCCATCGTCGTCGGCATCACCGCCATGGACGAACTCGTCGAAAACTGCGCCTCGGCGCGCAGCTTCACCGAAATGCCGCCCCAGGACCAGCAAGCCCTCCTCGCGAGCGTAAAGGACGTGGCTGGAGACGGCCGCTACGAGCTATACAAGACCACCCAGCGCATGGACGGCCCGTATCACGTGAAACAGCACGGGTTCCAGGTGGCTTGAGCGTCGTTTGCGCCCAAGCAGAATGGGGCAAACAAGGAGCCGGTTCGATCGCGGCCTCGAAGCTCATTGAGTAGGTTCGTGCACCCCAACCAATGTTCGTGGTATGGCGCTGCCATTGCGCTCACTCCTCCTCGCCGGCAAGTCGTTCCGCGTTCCATCCACGCCACATGCCTTCGCCCACCGGGCTGTCGTGGCGGAAGAGTTCCGTGTCCTTGAACCATTCGAACTGGCCGACGGCGCGGTGCTCGTCCGGCGAGAGTGTTTCGCGGTCTTGGGTGAAGTCGGCGAAGACGGCCCAGCGGATGCGATCGCCGGTGTGGATGCCGGAGGAATGCACGGTGCGGCCGTGCCAGAAGATCACCGTGCCAGCCGGGCCCGCGAACTCGACCGGGCGAATCTCTTTCGCGACCTTGCGGATCGCGTCTCGGTAGCCCGTGTGCGGCGACCAGTTCGCCGCCGTTTCGTGCGCCTGAAACATGATGCGGTGGCTGCCCGGATACACCGTGAAGCCGCCGCTGCGAGGTGGCACGTCGTCGAGATAGACGCAGGCGTTGAGCTGCTGACACACCTGATCCGTGTGCGGGCCGAGCCGGCCGACGGCCGCGCTTTCGCTGGGGAAGATCGCGTACACCCCTCGGGTGCGTGTGCTCGGGCGCAGTTCCGGACCGAGTAGCGCCTCGGCGACGCCGCGCACCGCGGGATGATTCGGAACCAGTCGCATGAGGAAGCTCGCGGCACCGAGTTCGTGCAGCTTCACGGTGGTGCCGGAATAGACCACTCGCTGTCGTCCCTCGAACGCTCCGGATGTGTCCGCCGGCGGCATTTCACCCCATTCGGGGCTGCGCCAACTGTCTGGCTGCTGCCGATCCACCGCAGCCGCGCCATCGGCCATCGGCACCCGCTCTCCGAAGTGCGTCCACACGTGATCCATGGCGTCGCCCAGCGCCGCTGCATCGATCAGCCCACGCTTGACGAGAAACCCGTTGTCGATGAAGAAGCGCGCCTCGGCGGGGGAAACCACACTTTCGGCTTCGGCGAGCTCGGGCATGTCGAACACATCGCTCGGTAGCGCTGCGTCCTCGACTTCGGCTTCGTCCGCACCGCGTCCCATGTTCCGCTCCGTTGCCACCCTGCCACCGGCACGGCGATTGTAAGCGGCGTGTTCCTTGCCGGCTTCTGTATGCTCGCGCCCCGTCGATGCACCGGATAGCAAGGGGCTACCAATGGCTCGAGGCAAGCGACTCTTTCGAGCGCTAGGAGCCGCCGCCGTAGAAACGGCGCTGGCTCCTAGCCGTAGCTGCGAGCGAATGCAAGCACGAAGGCCAGCAGTTCGCACAGCGAACTGCCAACGCGCCCGCAAGGGCGCGCCCGGGGCGCTTGGCACCCCAGCGGGCCGCTGGCGTTCCTTGGCAACCCTGGGAATGGCTTGGGTCGCGCTGGGGGCGTGGCCCGATACCCTCGAGACGATGGAAAGCGAGCTTCGGCGCTCGCTCGAGGTGCTCGCCGAGCAGCCCGATCCCGTCTATTTCCTGAGCTACGAGATCACCCAAGACAAGGTGGTGAGCGTGTACGGCTCGTTCGGCGCCGTGGGGGGCTGGAACGAGTCGGAGCAGCGCGGTCTCGACATCGACTTGCGCGTGGGCAGCCCGGAACTCGACAACACCCATGAACTCCGTCGCGGCGGGGCGCTCCCGCACCAGCGGGTGCGGATGCAAGCGCCTGTATCTGACGAAGAAGCGCTGCGCGCCACCCTATGGCGCTGGACCGATCACGAGTACAAGCAGGCGAGCGAGCGCTTCACCCAAGTCAAGACCGACGTGCAGGTGACAGTGGCGGCGGAGGATCCCACCGGCGACTTCTCCGAGCACGGCGCCGAGCGTGCCACCGAAGAGCACGTGTCGCTTGAGGTGGATCGCGCCGCATGGGAGGCGAAGGTGCGCAAGTACACGGCACCGTTCCGCGCATCCGAGCACATCCTTTCGGCCAACGCGCTGGTCTGGGCCGATGCGGAGACACGCTGGTACGTCAACAGCGAAGGCTCTGCCATCCGCACCGCCAACACCTTCTACCGCATCTCCATCTCCGCCTCGACCCGAGCCGATGACGGCATGGTGCTGCCCCGCACCGAACAGTTCTTTGCCTTAAGCCCCGGCAACTTGCCGCCGGACGAGGAGGTGATGGCGGCGGTGCATCGCATGGTGGCAGAACTCGACGCGCTGCGGACGGCACCCCTAGTCGAGCCCTACACCGGCCCCGCCATCCTCTCGGGGCGGGCGAGCGGCGTCTTCTTCCACGAAATTCTGGGGCACCGGCTTGAGGGCCACCGGCAGAAGAGCGTGCGCGAGGGGCAGACCTTCCGCCGGATGGTAGGGCAATCGGTGCTGCCCGAGACCTTCTCCGTGTACTTCGATCCCACCGCCCAGCACATAGCCGGCACCGATCTCGTAGGTTCCTATCGCTTTGACAACGAAGGCGTGAAGGCGCGCCGGGTGCCGGTGATCGAGAAAGGCATCCTCACCGGCTTCCTCATGGGGCGAATGCCCATCGAGGGGTTTCCGAAGTCGAACGGCCATGGCCGCAAGAACACGGGCTTCCGCACCGTGGCGCGCCAATCGAACATGTTCGTGGACGTGTCGGAAGGGCACAGCCGCAGCGAACTCAAGGCGATGCTGCTCGACGCGGTGGAGCGCGAAGGCAAGCCCTGGGGCCTCCTCTTCGACCGCATCCAAGGCGGCTTCACGGTCACCGGCCGGATGCTCCCCAACTCCTTCAACGTCACGCCGACGGTGGTGTATCGCATCCATCCCGACGGTTCCGAAGAGATGGTGCGGGGTGCGGACCTGATCGGCACGCCGCTCACCACGTTCAGTCGCATCGTCGCCGCCGGCAACGAGCCCGCGGTGTTCAACGGCACCTGCGGCGCGGAATCAGGGCTGGTGCCGGTGGCGACGGTGTCGCCGGCCATTCTCGTGGCGCAGATCGAGGTGCAGAAGAAGGCGACTTCCCAAGGCCGTTTGCCCATTCTGCCGCCACCGGGGGTTGCCGCCATCGGAGCTGGCCGATGATCCGCGGCCTCGCCGCCCTGGCCTTGTGCCTGGCGCTCGCCGGCTCCGCGGCGGCAGCGGAAACTGCCCTACTTGGGGAAGACGACACCGTGATGCAGGCCCTCCGCGACGAACTGGCGCGGTCGATGCAGTCCCTGAAGATCGACGGCGCGGAGGGCCCTTACTTCATCGCCTACCGCGTTTTCGATGTCGTCAGCGAGCGCGCCAACGCCAGCCTCGGCAGCCTCCTCAATCGAGGCACCGGCGCAAGCCGTCAACTCGTGGTGGAGCTGCGCGTCGGCGGCCACGATTTCGACAACAGCAACTACGTCGGGGCGAGCCCGTCGCGCACGGTGCGCGCGGCACTGCCCCTTGGCGAGGATTACGATGCCCTGCGGCGGCAAATCTGGCTCGCCACCGACCGCGCCTACAAGCAGGCCGTGAACGACCTCTCCGGCAAGACCGCCGCATTGCAGAACCGCACCCGGATCGAGGAGGTGGCCGACTTTAGCCGCGAGGAACCGCATCGATACGACGGCCGGGATCCGGGCAGCATCGACCCCGGTCGATCCGAGGAGATGGCCCTCGCCGTGTCCGCCGCGTTCCGCGGGATGCCGGAACTCAGCATGTCCGAGGTGCGGGCGAACGCCCAGCAGTCGCGCACCTACTTCATCGACAGCGAGGGTTCGACCTTCATCGCCGATCGCCACTCCGTGCAGGTGGAAGCGCTAGCGGCGGTGCAGGCTGCGGACGGGACGGAGCTTCAGGACTTCGTGACCGGCTACGGCCGTTCCTGGGCAGGCATTCCAGAACCGCAAGCCCTCACGGCCCAAGCGCAGCAGATGGCCATCCGACTCATCGACCGACGCGACGCGCCATATCTCGACCGCTACACGGGCCC
>VXPR01000450.1 GCA_009839405.1 Gammaproteobacteria bacterium | reverse complement strand
TCCTGCATCAGCGCGATGAGGGGTGAGACGACGATTCCGACACCCTCCGCCGCCATCGCCGGCAGTTGATAGCAAAGCGACTTGCCGCCGCCGGTGGGCATGAGCACCAGCGCGTCCCGCCCCTCAAATGCCGTCTGGACAACGGCTTCCTGTCCGGCGCGAAACCCGGAGTAGCCATACACATCGCGCAGCAGCCGGCGTGCACGATCCATCGGCGAGGCGTCGGGGCCGGGCGCATGTGCAAGCAGCGTCGCTTGAGGGGATTCCATGCGGGCATTGTATTTGGGGTCGGGGAGGCAGGCGGCGCGGGTGCGGGCCTCAAGCTCCCTTTCCGTTCGAAGAATGCCGCCGGCGTATAGTCCTCCCATGACAGCCAACGAGAGCGACGCGCTTGCCGGGATTCCCCGCGAACTACGCGACGATGTTCGCCTCTTGGGCGACATTCTCGGTCGTGTCATCGGTCATCATCGGGGTGCCGATTTCGTCGATCTGATCGAGGACATCCGGGCCCTCGCGAAGGCGGCCCGGCGCGGCTCCGAGGCCGACTGGGAGCGCCTCAGCCGCCGCTTGGCGGACATCCCCGAACACCTGCTCCCCGACATCGCCCGCGCCTTCAACCAGTTCCTCAATCTCGCCAACATCGCCGAGCAATGTCACGCCGCGCCGGCACCACATTGGCCATCGGTTTCGGCCGAGGACTTGACGGGCGTTCGGGTCGAGCTCGTGTTGACGGCGCATCCCACCGAAGTGCTGCGGCGCACCCTGATTCAGAAGTACGACGCCATCGGTGCCGAACTGGCTGCGCGGGCCCGCTTTGGCGACGCAGAACGTCGGGAGTCGGACGAGCGCTTGGAACGGCTCATCAGCGAGGCGTGGCACACCGACGAAATACGTCGTGAACGCCCCTCGCCGGAGGAGGAGGCACGGTGGGGCTTCGCCGTGATCGAGAACTCGCTCTGGGATGCCGTGCCGAAAGCCATGCGAGACCTTGACGCGGCGCTGCCGCAACCACTGCCGGTGAGCACGATGCCGTACTCGTTCGCGTCCTGGATGGGCGGCGACCGTGACGGCAATCCTGGCGTTACCGCGGCGGTCACCCGGCGCGTCCTGCGTCGAGCGCGCTGGACCGCGGCAGACCTGCTGCTGCGAGATGTCAACGCCCTAAGTGCCTCGCTCTCCATGACAGCCTGCACCGAGGAGCTGCGGGCTGCAGCCGGTGGCGAGTTCGAACCCTATCGCGCCATCTTGCACCGCTTGCGCGATCGCCTGTTCGCGACCCGAGCCTGGGCCGAGACCGACGAGCCACCGCCCGCAGATGCCATCCTGTACGACCGAGAGGTGCTAGGGCCGTTGCTGCTGTGCCATCGCTCCCTGGTGGCTTGCGGCATGGAACGCATCGCTGGCGGCCCTTTGCTCGACACGCTGCGGCGGGTGCATTGCTTCGGGGTCTGCCTTGCGTGGCTCGACATCCGCCAGCATGCGGGGCGTCATGAGGCAGTGCTCGATGAGGTGACGCGCTATCTCGGCGTTGCAGATGATGAGGGCGGGCGCGGCTATGCGGACTGGGACGAATCGCGTCGCGTTGCCTGGTTGCAGGGCGAACTGCAGAGCCTCCGGCCCCTGTTCCCACGGGAGTGGCCGGTGAGCGACGAATCGCGGGAGGTGCTCGACACCTGCCGCGTTGTGGCGGAGAACGACGCCGTTGGCATCGCCACCTACGTCATCTCGATGGCCACCGCGCCAAGCGACGTGCTCGCGGTGGCGCTCCTGCTACGCGAGTCTGGCCTTGACCGCAATCTTCCCATTGCGCCGCTGTTCGAGACCTTGGACGACCTCAACGCTGCCGCAACGACGCTTGATGCCCTGCTGTCGCTGCCTTGGTACCGCGCCTATGTGGGCGACTCGGTGCAGGTGATGATCGGCTACTCGGATTCGGCCAAGGACGCCGGTCAGCTAGCCGCCGCGTGGGCGCAGTATCGAGCGCAGGAGGCCATCGCCGAAGTGGCCGCTCGCCATGGCGTGCGGCTAACCCTGTTCCACGGCAGAGGCGGGGCAATCGGTCGCGGTGGTGGCCCGTCGGGGCAGGCGATTGCGTCGCAGCCTCCCGGTTCCATGTCCGGATCGCTGCGGGTGACCGAGCAGGGCGAGATGATCCGCTTCAAGCTTGGTGCGCCCCAGATCGCTCGGGCTACCCTGTCGATCTATCTGCAGTCCACGCTGCGCGCCACGGTGGCGCCGCCGCCAGCGCCTGTGGCCGAGCAGCGTTCGGCGATGACGGAGCTGGCGAACGCTTGCCTCGCTTCCTATCGAGACACGGTGCGCAATGCCGAGTTCGTCGGGCTGTTCCACGCCATCACACCCGAAGGGGAACTTGCAGATCTTTCACTCGGCAGCCGTCCTGCTCGCCGTGCCGAAGGGGGCATGCCGGCCAAGGCCGACGATCTCGACCGCCTCCGCGCCATTCCTTGGGTGTTCGCCTGGACCCAGATTCGCCTGATGCTGCCGCCATGGCTGGGTGCGGACGAGGCGGTGCGGTGGCTGCAGGCCAACCCATCGGCCTACGAGACGCTGCGCATCTGGCCATTCTTCGCCATGCAATTCGACATGCTGGCGATGGTGCTGGCGAAGGCAGACACCACCCTCGCGCGCTACTACGCCCGCCGCTTGGCCGATGCGCCACAGCAACGCATGACCGAGGCCCTCATCGCCCGACTCGAATCACTCCGCAAGACCCTGCCGCAACTAGACGGAAGCGGTACGTTGCTCGCGCACGACGCCGCCATGCGCGACTCCATCATCGTCCGCAACACCTATCTCGACCCACTCCACCTGCTGCAGGCAGAACTCATGGCCCGCCGCCGCACCGGCAACGACGCCGAGGCGGTGCGACAGGCACTCAACGTGACAATGGCCGGCATCGCCAGCGGCCTGCGCAATACAGGATAAGTGGAGCCTTTGGAGGGAGGGATTCTGCCTCCGAAGGCGTGCAGTAGCCGGACGGGGCGTCGAAGAGATCGTCCACCGAAACTTGAAGATCCGGATCGAACGATGAGACGGCATCTGTGCCGCGGGCGAAACCGCCTGCTTTCTGCGTACTCGCCGTCGGCAAGGGTCAGAACGGTCACAGTTTCGTAGCGCGGATGCACGATCCAGCATTCGGGAATCCCGGCGTCGGCGTAGTCGAGTCGCTTGTCCACGAGATCGCGCTTGGCACCGCTAGGGCTGACGACCTCAACATGTCAGCCATGCACCAAGGTTACCCGCTGCGCCCCACTGTGCCCCCGAATGGGCGCCGCCCTTGCGGCTGCGCTGACGCGCACTTGCCGAGAAAGGCGCCCATCGTGGCAGGAGACCCCCGCGAGCGCTTACTCGTGAAACACGATCCGCATTTTTCCAAGTAATAGCTATTGTGCGCGAACAGGGAGAAGCTCTAATCTATCCCGTTCAGGCCCGGATCGGGCGCCCCACGAGGGCGCCTAGCGCACGTGTCGTGGTAGACGCTGCAACGAGGGGCACAAGTTGGAGAGCAGGAGCTATGACCGAGAGCAAGTGTCCGTTTTCGGGCGGGTTTCACGCAGGCGCCGCCCGCGGCGCAGTTTCGAATCAGGAGTGGTGGCCGAACCGGTTGCGTCTGGACATCCTCCGCCAGCATTCATCCTTGTCCGACCCGATGGACGAGGGATTCAACTACGCCGAGGAGTTCAAGACCCTCGACATCGAGGAGGTCAAGCAGGACCTCTTCGAACTGATGACCACGTCGCAGGACTGGTGGCCCGCTGACTACGGCCACTACGGCCCGCTCTTCATCCGGATGGCCTGGCACGCCGCCGGGACTTACCGGATCGCCGATGGCCGAGGTGGCGGCGGAACTGGCAACCAGCGCTTCGCGCCCCTGAACAGTTGGCCGGACAACGCCAACCTCGACAAGGCACGCGTACTCCTGTGGCCGATCAAGCAGAAGTACGGCAGCAAGCTCTCCTGGGCCGACCTCCTGATCTTCGCCGGCAACTGCGCGCTCGAGTCCATGGGCTTCAAGCCCTTCGGATTCGGTGGTGGGCGCCCCGACATCTGGCACCCGGAGGAAGACATCTACTGGGGGCCCGAAGACGAGTGGCTGGGCGACAAGCGCTATACCGGCGAGCGGGATCTACAGAACCCGCTCGGCGCCGTCCAGATGGGGCTGATCTACGTCAACCCCCAAGGACCGAACGCCAATCCGGATCCGGTCGCCTCCGGCATCGACATCCGCGAGACCTTCGCCCGGATGGCCATGAACGACGAGGAGACCGTCGCGC
>VXPR01000359.1:377-4312 GCA_009839405.1 Gammaproteobacteria bacterium | reverse complement strand
ATCTACGACCACGTGCTCGGCGCGGACCCAGATCGCCCCGGCGGCTTTCGCGGCCCCTACGACAAGGATGTCGCCTTCCACGAACCGTTCTCGGTGTTCTCCTTCATGGCGGCGGCAACGAACACCATCACCTTCATGACCGCAGTGCTGATCCTGCCGCAGCGGCAGACGGCACTGGTGGCAAAGCAGGCGGCGGAGCTCGCCATCCTCTCCGGCAATCGCTTCCGCCTCGGCATCGGCACGGGCTGGAACGAGGTGGAGTACGAGGCGCTCAGCGTGCCGTTTGCCGGCCGCGGCGCCCGCCAAAGCGAACAGGTGGAACTCATGCGTCAGCTCTGGCGGGAAGACAGCCTAACCTTCGAGGGCAAGCACCACACCGTCACCCGCGCAAGCATCCTGCCGCGACCCACCGAGAGCGTTCCCATCTGGTTCGGCGGCATCGCTCCGGCGCTGCTGCGCCGCTGCGCCCGCCTGGGCGATGGCTGGGTGCCCCTCGGCGGCCCCAACGACGCGTCCGCAGAGGCGCTCACCACCATCCGCGAGCATCGCGAGGCAGCCGGGCTTGCATGGGACGGATTCGGAATCCAAGCGCAGGCACAATACCGGGGCGGCACTCCGGAACGCTGGCAGAACCATGCCTCACGCTGGAAGAACCTCGGCTGCACGCACCTCGCCATCGCGACGCACAACGCCGGAAACGCCAGGGTGGAAGACCACCTGCGCGCCGCCGGGGAATATCTCGACGCCGTTCGCAGCATCTAGCAATCTGTCGGACTTCGCCGTTCAACGGAGTGATAGGGTGGCTTGGGCTGGGGCAAGAAGCGTTGTCCCACGGCGACGGTTCTTGTGGCGATAGCAGCCTGTCGGACTTTGCCGCGTAGCGGCGAAGTGCGAAGTCTGCTAGCCGTAGCTGCGAGCGAACGCGGGGACGAAGGCCAGCAGTTCGCGCCAGCGAGTTGCCAACGCGCACGCAAGGGCGCGCTAACGCCGCGCCAAGACCGTTAGATGGCGCCGATGCCGCCGCGTTCGCCGTTCCCTTGGTACCTGGGCGGCGCTAGCCTCTGGTTCGCAGCTGCGAGCCTGCAGGTCTTCCTGCTGCAATGGCTGTTCGTGGGCGAACTCGGCATTCGCCCCATGGACTACGGCCTCATCCGCGCGTTCCTCGAGACGCCGGCGCTAGCGCTGTTGCTCGTCGGCGGCGTCATCGGCGACCGCGTGGACCGGCGGCGCCTGCTCGTGGGGCTGTCCCTCCTGGCCTGCATCCCGCCGCTGGCGATCGTCGCAACGGCAGACGCGCTCTCGTTCTGGCCGCTGGTGGCGTTCGGTGCTTCGCTGGCATTCCTGCAATCGTTGAGCGATCCGGCGCGGCAATCGATGCTGAGCGCGGTCGCGCCCACCGACATGCAGCGCACCGTGACGGTGATGACCATCGTCACCACCCTCACCGGCATCGGCGGCTATTGGGTGGGTGGTCAGCTCGAAGCGTTGGGCCTTCGCACCGTGCTGGCGATCCAGGCAGCCTGCTTCTTCGCCAGCGGCCTGGCCGTGCTGCGGCTGCCACCCGGCGTCGGCGGCGGAGTCGCGCGGCCCGGAAGGGGACTCGCTTCCGGCTTCGTCGTGCTCTGGCGCTTGCCGCTCTTGCGCAACGTGATCCTGCTCAACCTCTTCTCGTCGATGTTCAATGCCGGCGCCTATCTCGTCGGCATGCCCTTCATCGCCCGCGACATCTACGGCGGCAACGAGGCGTTCTTCGCCCTGATGATGATGGTATTCACCGCCGGCACGGTGGGCTGCAACGTCGTCCTGCTGGCGTTGATGCCACTGCGCCGCCCCGGCCGGGCATTCGTCGCGATGCAGCTCACCCGCATCGTGATCCTGGTGGCTCTTTGGCTGGAACCACCACAGTGGCTCTTCTTCGTGTTGCTGGCGGCATGGGGCGTCAATATGGGCGTGACGTCGACGGTGGCACGAGCGATGGTGCAGGAACTCGCGCCGGCCGAACACCGGGCGCAGGTGCTGTCGGTGTTCCTGTTCGGCTTCATGGTCGCCGCACCGGTGTCGAGCTTGGTGCTCGGCGCCGTGATCGACTTCGCCGGCCCAACCACCGGGCTGCTGCCCGGCGTGCCAGTGTCCCTCATGCTCTTCGCTGGGGCGCTAGCGGCGGGCTTGTGGCGGTTTGAGTCGCCGAGTGCCGCCGGACGCGCAGGAGGCTCTGCCTAAACCCCTCTCATCGGCTGCTCGGCAGCCGACCGTACGTCAGCACGCGCCACACCCATTCCATCGGCCCGAAGCGGTAGCGTCCCATCCACCAGAGGCTGAAGGCGATCTGGAAGGCCCAGATGGCGAACACCACCAGATAGAGCTCAACGCGCTCCAGGCGATTCCACAGGCCAAGGCCTACCGAGTGGTGGAAGATCAACAGGAAAAAGAGGCTGTGCATCAGGTAGTTGGTCAGGGCCATGCGCCCTACCGCAGAGAGCGCTTTGCGGACGCGCGGCAGCAGTCCGCGCTGGCACACCAACAGCACGAGGCCCACGTAGCCAAGCGCCGTCGCCACTCGGCCAACGTCGTAGGTGGGTGTGGTGATCATCGGCGACCACGCGAGGCCGAAGTCGGTGCTGACGCGCATGGCCACTTCCGCCACGTTCACCGTGAGGCCAATGGCAATGCCCCACACCGCGAGACGCACGTAGTACCCCTCGGATTTCGCGCCCTGAAGCACCCCAGCCCGGTACAGCGCCATGCCCACCAACATGCAGGCAAGCGCGTCCCAGAACAACGTCCACGGCAGCGCCGCCAGCCACATGCCTACCACCTCGTCGAGATTGGCGACGAAAGCCTCGCCATACGGTGCGGTGTGCGCCACCACCTCGTTCTCGAGTTCCTCCGGGCTCGGATCCAGGAAACTCAGCGCTTCTTCCATCGGCGCGGCTGATGGCGGCGGGACGGCCGTGCTTGGTCGGTCGAACCCAGCCTGCTTGTCAAGGTAAGAAGCCGCCGAAAACAGTCCGCCGTACACCAGCCCCAGCCAGAGGTACACAACGCCCGCCACGATCAGCAACGTGCGCGGACGCCAGTTGCGCGCGAAGTAGAGGATGAAGCCAGCCAAGGCGTACGTGACGAGGATGTCGCCCGAGAACATCAGCACGAGGGCGTTGAACAAACCGAATCCAAGCAGCAGGGCTTGCCTGCGGTAGTACGGCCCCGCCCCCCGCCCGTCGGAGAAGAGGGCCACGCCAGCGCCGAAGAGCATGGAGAAGAGCCCGCGCATGACGCCCTCGAACAGCGTCTCGACCGTGACGAAGGCGGCGAAGTTGATGCCGCCGAGGGCGTTGTCTGCCACCGGCGTGAAGTAGGAGAGGCCCGGCAGGCCGTAGAGGATGTTCAGCAGCAGGATGCCGAGGAGCGCCACACCCCGCACCACGTCGAGCGACTCGATGCGCGCGGAGGGTGCCGTGGGGGCGGGACGCGAGGAATCAGGTGCGCTCATCGGGTTGCCTCCTCATGGCCACGTGGCCGAGCAAGGGCAAGTCACGTAACGGCCCGTGGCGCCACCCGCCCTCCAGCATTTTGCGTGGCCAAGTCGAACCATTCATCAGCGTCCATGCTCGCATAGCCCCGCATGAGACGTTTGATGCGGGTAGCGGCGCCGCCCGGGAAGCCGGCGACTTCCGCGGTCAGTTCCCGTGCCCGTGTCAGTACCTCGTCATCCGCCACCGACTCGTGGGCAACGCCCATCTGCATCAATTCTGGGCCATGGAAGCGCCGCCCGGTGAGGGTCAGCCTCGCGATCACCGCCTCGCTCTGCCGCAACCGCAGCCACGCCATGTTGTAGGGCGCTGCCATGCCAACACGCACCTCTCCGACTTGCAGAAACGCGCCGTCGCCCATCACGAGCACTCTCTCTTATACCCCTCTGACGCTGCCGACGATCT
>VXPR01000359.1:0-367 GCA_009839405.1 Gammaproteobacteria bacterium | reverse complement strand
CCATCACGAGCAAGTCCGCCGCCAACGCAAGCGCGGCACCGCCGTTGATGGCAAAGCGCTCGAGCGCCACCACGACGGGCTTGCGACACTCGAACAACGCCCGATGCGCCCCGCGCCAGATTTGGCCAAACCGAGGCAGCCAGTCCGGCGCCGGCTCGGCATTGAACTCCTTGAGATCAAGTCCGGAACAGAACGCGCGTTCGGCCCCGCACAGCAACACCGCATGAACCTCGTCGTTCGCGTCCGCAGCCACGAGCGCTTCCGCCAACCCTTCGCCCAACGGCCCATTGATCGCATTGCGCGTCTCAGGCCGATTGAGCGTGATCTCCCACCAACCACCGTTGTCGGTGGTCTCCACCACCGCTGT
>VXPR01000105.1 GCA_009839405.1 Gammaproteobacteria bacterium | reverse complement strand
GTCTGACACCACCGGCTTGTTGATGCTGCCGTAGGGGCCGTTGACGGCGTTGTGCTGCTTGTTGAACCACATCTGCACGGACGGTGCCTTGCCGCCGGATTCGGCGATGTGGTCGGCGTAGTTGAGGCCGATGGCGAGGATCTTGCCGGGGTTCGGCACCGGTGCCTTGAGTTCCACGTCGTTCACGGCAAGGGCGTGCTCTACACTGGTCTGGGCAGCCGAGGCAGCAGCCAAGGCATCATCTCCGGCCTCGAGCAGCGAGCGCATGTCTGTGGGCAGTTCGGGCGCGGCGCGGGAGAGGTCGATAACGAGTTCCCCCACCACGACGCCAATGCGCGTCTCGCGCCCGTGCGTGAATGTCGCTAGCTTCATGTGTTCTCCCCGTTTTCCCCTGTGCCTCTGAGAAGCCCCTTGGCGGCGGTCAGACGCCGAGCTTCTCGCCAAGCCAGGCATCGACATGCCCGGCCATCTCGGCGAATACATCATCCGTGCGCGTTCGGGTGCGTTTCAGCACCTTGTAGCCGTGGTCGGCGGTTTCCAGCCAATGCAGCGTGGCGCCCAAGCGACTCGTGAGTTCGGTCATCAGATCGGCAGACGCCATGCCGTCGCGGGAGCCGGATAGGAACAGCATGGGGCAGCCGATGGTGTCCATGTGCTCGGCGCGGGCCAGCGAAGGCTTGCGCGGGTTGTGCAGCGGAAAGGAGCAGAACACGAGCCCCGCCACGTCCAGTGCGTGATCCACTACGGCGTGCGATGCCATGCGCCCGCCGAAGCTGTGGCCGCCCAGGAGATAGGGGCCATCGAGCCGGTCCTGTGCAGCGCCCAAGGCAGCGGCAATCGTGGCGGTAGAGACATCCTTCGCGTCCACACGATTGCGACCGTCTTCGCGGTAGGGGAAGTTGAAGCGGAAGGTGGAAAGACCAACGCCGACGAAGGCCCCCGCTATGCCAGCCATGTTGGCGTGTTCCATGCCAGCGCCGGCACCGTGGCCTAGGACCAGCGTCGCCCGATGGCGCTCTGCCCGCAGGGTCAGCGCACCGACATCCCGCTCGCCAAGGTCGAGCCGCAACGGCTCTGCTTCCCTCGCGAGGGAAAGCCCCTCGTCGCGCTCCCCTGCGTTGCGGGCTCCCACGATTTACGCCAACTCGTTCGCCGAGCGGACAATCGTCCCGACGAGGCCGTACTCCTGCGATTCCTCCGCGCTCATCCAGTAGTCGCGGTCGGTGTCCTTGCTCACCCGCTCCAGAGGCTGGCCCGTCTGCTCGGCGATGATGGCGTTGATGCGCTCGCGGGTCTTGAGGATTTCGCGAGCATGAATCTCGATGTCCGAGGCATCGCCGCCGAAGCCACCGGCTGGTTGGTGGATGAGAAACCGCGTGTTGGGCAGGGCGTAGCGGTTCTCCCGCTCGGTCGCGAGATAGATGTGCGTGGCGATGCTGCCGACCCAGCCGGTGCCGACGATGCGCACCGTGGGTTTCACGAAGCGGATCATGTCGAAGATGGTGTCCCCCGACTCCACGTGCCCGCCGGGGGAGCCGATGTAGAGCGTGATGGGATCGTCGCTCTCGAACGACAGCGCCAGCAGCCGCTCCGCCGTGCGCCGCGCCATGTCCTTGTCGATCTCGCCGAATATGGTGAGCGTGCGGTTCTTCAGAAGCGTATTGTCCACCACGGCAAACTGCCGCGCCTTTTCGGCATCTCCCTCGTCGTCATCCTTCCCGCGTGCGTGGAAGCCGCTCTTGCCAGTGCCGCCCATGCGTGTCCTCAAGGCCAACAAAGCGCGCATCTTACTTCGGACATGGGGAATAATCGCGCCCCTTTGAACTACATGAGAGGCGCGCAATGCCGTTGCACCCGGAATACGAGGCCATGCTGGCGCAGATGGCCGAGGTGGAAGGACCTGCCTTGGTCGACATGCCGGTGGAGGCCGGACGCGAGATGTACCGAACGATGCAGCCGGAGGCGCTCGACGTGCCGGTCGCGGCGGTCACCGATGCTTCGGCGAACGGGGTGCCGGTGCGCATCTACACGCCTCCAGGCGAGGGGCCGTTCCCCCTCGTGATGATGTTCCACGGCGGCGGCTGGGTGATCGGCGATCTCGTAACTGCGGACGGCCAAAGCCGCGAGGTGTGCAGGGGCGCTGGCGTGACGGTTGTGTCGGTGGACTATCGCTTGGCGCCGGAGCACCGTTTCCCGGCGGCGGCGGACGATTGCTATGCGGCCACCGTTTGGGCCGTGCAGAACGCCGGCCACATCGGTGCCGACGCAAGTCGCGTCGCCGTGGCCGGCGACAGCGCTGGCGGCAATCTTGCTGCAGTGGTCTCGCAGATGGCGCGAGACAAGCGCCGCGCCGGGGCCGCTGACGCACCGAACATCCGCTTTCAGCTACTCGTCTATCCCGTCACGGACGGCGTCAACTTCAACACCGCGTCCTATCGCGACAACGGCGAGGGCTACATGCTCACCGCCGACTCGATGCACTGGTTCTGGAACCACTACGCCCCAGAACCCGCCGAGCGCAGCAACCCCTACGCCTCGCCGCTGCTCGCAGACGACCTCAGCGACCTGCCCGAGGCCTTGGTGATGACCGCCGAGTACGACCCGCTGCGCGACGAGGGCGAAGCGTACGCAACGGCCCTAGCCAACGCCGGTGTTACCGCCCGTTGCCAACGCTACGGCGGCATGATCCACGGTTTCTTCGGCCAAAGCCGCGTCGTCGGCGCCGCCCGGGCACCGATGGACGACGCCTGCGAGGCATTGAGGGACGCGCTATACCCGTAGGCCCTTCATGTTCTTGTTGCATGGAGGCTGGGGACGGCACCTCGGACTTCAGAGACGAGAGACTCCGACGACGAGTCAGGCGGCTTGGGCGATGATCCGCATCGCCGCGTCCTCGGACGAGGCTACACGCGAGACGTTAACGGATCGGCGCCGTCCTTCGAACGCGAGTTCGTCGAGTGCGCTTCGCGTCTGCGCGCTGTCCTCTGTCACGCCTGTGAGTAGCTCAAGGTGCGATGGCTTGAATAACAGGCCCGTCGCGTCCGCCACCAGGCTGAGGCTCCATAGGTGTGCACGCGCTTCTCGGAGAGAGGTGGCCATTCGACTCGCGTTCAGGACAACGACATTGGCTGCTAGGCGAGCGCCATAGAACGTGAACCGTATCGCGTGTTCGGTGGTGTGCAGTACAACCTCAGCGTCAAGGGAGTTCGCAAGTTGGGGGCTCCGCTCCTTTACCACCTTTACAACGCCCCTCACCGACATTGGTGGTTGGGCTTCACTTTCGTTGCCGCTGTCCAAGGCAGGGGCGTTGGCGAGGCAAAACTGCTCTGCCCGCGAAAACACGTCGCTGAACCTCGCCACGTACGCAGCACGAGACTCAGCAAGATACACGCCTTGGAGCGGGCTCGTCCAAGAGCAAAGATCGGGAACCCCTTGCCCGGCTTGCGTGGGTCCGTTGACCTCCAAGTAGCGCCCGAGGCTGGCTACGGCCATGTCCGCGACCGCACCCAAGGAAGGCGAAGCCCAGCCGAAGACGGTACGTAGGCGCCGGCGATCAACCAGCCGCCGACACGCGGTTTCTCCCGTTTCTGAAACGGCCGCGATGGCGGCCACGAAGCGTTCGGGTCCTCCGGGAACGGGTTCTACAACCAAGGGTGCCCACGTCACGTTGACACCGTTTGCCGTGGCGGTCGGGAATCCGTCAATCATGGGTTGGCTCCCCGTTGGCGGGCCAGAGGCAATTCCGGTTGACTGGCACCGAGCGACGTCACGATCAGCTCGTCCAGGAATGGAAGGCGGTCCGTCAGGAACCGACAGCACTCGCGCAGCATCCCACCAGAGTCCCAATGCCCTGAGAGAGACGCCAACTCTATCCGATCCATGTCCACATCCTGCAATACGCCGGCCGCCCCTTGGACGCGACGTGTCGCTGCGCGCAGTTCATCATGGCTAACGTCCGCGAATGCGAGTCTGGCAAGCAAGTTTGGAACAGACCCATCGACTTCCATTCCACTTGGGATGGCTTCGCCGTGATCGATTAGTACAAAGTCGCCGGCCCCGCGATAGAGGAGGTTCCGCACCGTCCGGTCCTGGTTGGCAATCCACGTATCGAACGCAATGGCGAGTGCCAAATGCTGCCACCGCGCCACCTGGTCACGTACTTCGGAATCGTCGTGCGTGACCCGCAACATGCGCTGGTCTGGGGTAAAGGCAGTTCCGAACCCGAACCGTTCGTTCGTATCGAATTGGCCTTCGTCCAGCAATACGACCCCTGGTCGAAGACTAGGAAGCCCTACCTCTTGGGCGATGAGTGCGCAGAGG
>VXPR01000550.1 GCA_009839405.1 Gammaproteobacteria bacterium | reverse complement strand
CTGCTGACGTAGTCGCCGCCCTCGCCCTTCTTGCAGAAGCCGTAGTCTTCGAGTTGCAGCATGGTGGTGAAGGTGAAGGCGTCGTAGGAGCCGGTTACCTGAATGTCCTCCGGGCCGACGCCGGCGTTGCTCCACAGGATGTTGCGGGCGTAATGGCCGGCGACGGTGGAGATGGGGCCGTGCTGGTAGTGGTTGTCCATGCGCGGCTTCGAGCAGCGCCCCACCACGGCAAGGATTTTCGCTGGCGTGTGGCGCAGGTCCTTGGCGCGCTCCATCGACGTGACGATGATGCAGTTGGCGTTGTCTGTCTCCACGCAGCAGTCGAGCAGATGCAAGGGCTTGCAGATCATGCGGCTCGACAGCACGTCGTCCACGGTGACGCGGTTCTTGTAGTACGCCTTGGGGTTGTTGGAGGCGTGTTCGGAGTGGATCACCTTCACGTGCGCCACCTGCTCTGGGGTGGTGCCATAGTCGTACATGTGGCGCATGAAGCTGTGGGCAAAGTTCTGGCCGGCACTGGCCTGGCCATAGACGCGCCCGAACAGGGCGTCGCCGGAGAGCGCGGACCGACCGCTCGAACGTCCCGTGCCGCCGATGCGAAACTCGGAATAACCGTTCATGGCGCGGAAGATGGCGACGGTGTTGCACAGCCCAGCCTCTATGACGCCCATGGCGATGCCCACCAAGGCTTCGGTGGAGGAGCCGCCGCCCTGACAGTCCATGTAGAAATTGAGCCTCATGCCGAGGTCGCCGGCCACGACGGTGGAGGGAATGGAGTCGTTGCCGCTGTAGGACAGCATGCCGTCGACATCGTCGAACGTGAGCCCGGCATCTTCGACCGCCGCGCGGACGGCTCTGGTGCCGAGGGCACGGGTGGTCATGCCGGAGCCGCGGGTGTATTCCGTCTCACCGATGCCGACGATGGCGTACTTGCCGCGCAGATTCCGGTCGGTGGTGGCGTCGATGTCGCGCAATTGCGGCCCTCCCCAAAAAACGCGGCGACCATACCACGGCGGTTTGATTACAGTGGTGCGACCAAGGCACGGGGAACAGGGAATGGTGGATGGGACGAAATCCGAGCAGGTCGGCGAGTTTGGGTCGCTGGCGTGGTGTATGGCGTGTGCGGAAGCCGGGGCGCGAATGTTGCGCGAAGCGGAGCTGCCCGCGGACATGGCGTGGGGGTTCAGCGAGATATACACCTCGCCGCCGGAGCGGCTGTTGCCGGCGGGGCGCGAGTTGTCCGCGTATCACTTCATGGTGAAGGACGGCGAGGTGCGTGGCGGCGACGGCGCTCCGGACTCGTGCCGCGCATTGCCGGGCTTTCATGTGCGGCTGCCGTGGGCGGCCATCTGCAACCAGTCGGCTTCGCAGTACGGCCGCGTCGGGCAGCGCCAGCGTTCGGCGGAGGAGCAGGTCATGTACCGCGAGATGGAGGAGCATGTCGGGCGAGCCAATCCCCTGGGCCTCGGCGGCGGCCCACCACGCGTTTGGCCGCCGGAGATTGCGGCGGCCTTGAGCCGCGGTTCCGAGGAAGGAGGCGGACTGCACAACATCGCGGCGCGGATGCAAAAACCGTCGCCGGAGTTCCGAGACCTGCCCACCACGGAGCTTGGCGTGCCGATCTTCTCGGCCATGACGGCGGAGCAGAAGGAGCGCTTCCTTGCGCTCTGTGGGGTGCGCTAAATAGTGTAATTCTGCACAGTATTGAGTATGCTCCAAGCATGAAGACGCCGACGTGGCCGCGCGTGGTGGCGCACGCCGACATGGATGCGTTCTACGCCGCGGTGGAGCAGCTCGACGACCCTTCCTTGCGGGGGCGCCCGGTGCTCGTGGGGCCTCGGAGTTGGCGGGGCGTGGTGCTCACGGCGAGTTACGAGGCGCGGCCCTATGGAGTGGGCAGCGCCATGCCGGTGGCCCTTGCGCGGCGGCGTTGCCCTCACGCCGTGATGGTGGCGCCTCGGTTCGAGCGCTACGAGGAGATTTCCCGGCAGGTCATGGACGTGTTCGCCGACTTCTCGCCCGTGGTGGAGCCGATTTCGCTTGACGAGGCGTTTCTCGACATGTCTGGTGCCGAGCGGTTGTTTGGCCCCCCGCAGGCCATGGCGAGGCGCATCAAGGAAGCGGTTCGCGAGGCAACGGGCCTTGCCGTGTCGGTGGGCGTATCCGCGACCAAATACGTCGCCAAGGTTGCGAGCGCCTGCGGCAAGCCGGATGGCCTGTTGGTGGTGCCGCCACAGGCGGCGCGGCGCGGGGGCGCGGCCGGGGGCGGGTGGGGTGGGTGGGGGGGGGGGCGGGGGCGGGCGGCGGGCGGGGGGGCGGGTGGGGGGGGCCCCCCCGGGGGCCGCGGCGCTGGCTCGCGCCGCTGCCCGTATCTCGTCTGTGGGGTGCGGGGCGCAAGACCGTGCCGCGGCTTGAGGCCTTGGGCTATCACACCATTGGCGACATTGCCGGCGCTGATCCGGCATTGCTTGTGCATCAGCTTGGCTCCGCTGGCGCGCATTTCCATGAACTTGCACATGCCCGCGACCCTCGGCGAGTCGACCACCGCCGCCGCGCCGCCAGCGTCGGTTCTGACCGCACTCTCAGCCATGACGTGTCTGCGCGGCACGACATCGAGGTGCACCTGCGTCGCGCTGCAGACCGGGTCGCACGGCGAGTTCGGGCGAAGAACCACGTCTCGCGAGGGATTCGCGTGCGTCTGAAGACCAACCGCTTTGAACTCCTTACCCGACAATGCCGCCTGCGCCGACCGGGCGATACCTCCGCGGAGTATTTCGCTGCCGCGAGAGGCCTGCTCGACGAGTTCGACCACCCGGGGCCGTTCCGTCTGGTGGGCCTTGCGGCCTATGACCTCGAATGGAGGCGCTATCCTCGACAACTGGACCTCTTCGAGGACGGTGCCGCGCGGCGGCTGGAGACGACTATCGACGGGCTGATCGATCGCTTTGGCGCCGGCGTCGTGCAACGCGCCTGCGATATTGGGGATGCGCCGGGCAGAGCCGCCGAGGTATCGAGTGGCGGCGTCAACCTCGACCGGCTGCGCGCGGAACCATTGGTTGCTTCGCCTGCCGACGCACTTGCAGAGCGCGACAGGAGCTTGCGCCGCAGGAGTTTCGCGGTAAGCGAAACTCCAACGCGACCGAAGGTCGCGCCGGCACCGTGAGCTTGCCCGTGAACGTCCGCAAGGTTGCGTCGCGACCCGCGCCTCGGCCCTCTGGCGGACGGCCCGCGCCATGAGCCTGCTCAACCGCAACCTCGCCATGCTCATGGGCGCCCAGCTTGTCGGCGTGAGTGGCACCGTGGCGATGGTGACGCTGGGCGGGATCGTCGGCCAGCGGCTCGCGCCGACACCGGCGCTGGCGACCTTGCCGCTGTCGGTGCACATCGTCGGCACAGCGGCCACCACCGTCGGCGCCGCCTGGTTGATGTCGCGCATTGGGCGACCGCGGGGGTTCGCGGTGGGTGCGCTGATCGGTTGCCTTGGCTATCTGCTGGCGATGGCGGCGACGGGACTCGCGAGCTTTGGCCTGTTCTGCGTGGCGGTGGCACTCGTGGGCGCGGCGAATGCGTTTGCGCTGCAGTATCGCTTCGCGGCGATGGAAAACGCGCCGGAAGGGCGGGAGAGTCAGGCCATTTCCTTGGTGTTGGTGGGGTCCCTCGGCGGCGCCATCGTTGGGCCGGCACTGGCGGCGCAGGGCGAACACTGGATTGAAGGCATTCCCTTCGGCGGCGCGTTCCTTGTGGTCGCGGCGAGCTATGTCGTGGTGGCTGGGGTATTGCGTCGCCTCTCCTCGCGTGACGTGGCCGATGACGCAGCGGCCCAGGCTCCGCGCCCACTTGCGGTGGTGGTGCGCCAGCCACTGTTTCTTGTCGCCGTGCTCGGCGGCGTTGCCGGATTCGGCGTGATGACGTTCGTGATGACCGCTGCCCCGCTCAGCATGCATGTGGTGGACGGGCACTCGATGACTGCCACGGCCGCGGTGATACAGGCGCATGTCCTGGCCATGTACCTGCCCTCGCTGGTTACTGGCTACCTCATTGGTCGGCTCGGCATAGGGCGCATCATGACGATCGGCGCCTTGGTGCTCGCGCTCACGTTGGTCGCCGGGTTCCTCGGCCGCGAGGTCATGCACTACGGGGCGGCCATGATCGCCCTCGGCGTCGGCTGGAACTTCCTGTACATCGGAGGCACGGCGCTGCTCGGTCATTCGCACCGCCCGTCGGAACGCTTCCGCACCCAGGCAGTAAATGAATTCAGCGTGTTCGGAGTCTCCGCCTGCGGGTCGTTGGGCGCCGGCGCGGTGATGCACTTTGCCGGCTGGAACGGCGTGCTGCTGGCCGCGGCCCTGCCGATCGCCGTGGCCCTCGCAACCCTCGCGGCCGTGCGCCCAGGGCGACGCCTGGCCAGCGCCTGAAACTACCTCGTGAGGTCTCGGCCTCGCGGTCCCGACAAGCCCGTCGCCTTATACTCGCCGCCATACAAGCTTGGAGCCGCGGCCATGCGCCCGTGTCGTCTTGGGTTCGTCTTCGTCCTCGTTTTGAGCGGCTCCGCCTGGGGCGGTTCCGTGGACAATTTCATGCTGCTCGACCACCACGGCGAGGCGCACGAGTTGCATTACCACTCGGATGCAGCGGCGGTGGTTCTCGTCGTGCAGGGCAACGGCTGTCCGGTGGTGCGGAACGCCTTGCCGGACCTCAAGGAGGTGCGCCAACGCTATGCCGGCGAGGGCGTCGTGTTCCTGATGGTCAACTCCAATCTGCAGGACACCCGCGAGTCGGTGCGCGCCGAAGCCGAGGAGTGGGGCATCGACCTGCCCATCCTCATCGACGAAACGCAGCTCGTCGGGGAGGGTTTGGGCCTCACCCGCACCGCTGAAGCGCTGGTGATCGACCCAGATGGCTGGGAACTCACCTATCGCGGCCCGATCAGCGACCGCCTCAGCTACGAGCGCCAGCTTGCGGAAGCGAAGGAGCACTATCTGGCGGATGCCATTGATGCGTTGCTGGCCGGTACGCAGCCGCAAGTGGCACAGCAAGACACCGTCGGCTGCCTCATCAACTTCCCCGAACGGGACAATCCGGCGCACGAACAGATCTCCTACGTTGACACCATCGTCCCCATCCTTGAGCAGAACTGCGTGGGTTGCCATCGCCCAGAGGGCATCGGCCCGTGGGCAATGACCAGCTACGAGATGGTGCGAGGGTTCGCGCCGATGATGCGGGAGGTGCTGCGCACGAAGAGGATGCCGCCTTGGCACGCGGACCCGCATGTGGGCGAGTGGCTGGACGATGCCAGCATTTCGATCGAGGAGCGAACCACGCTGGTGCACTGGATCGAAGCCGGTGCTCCTCGGGGCGAGGGCGAGGATCCGCTGCCCGGCATCGCCGTTGCACCGGCTTCGGAGTGGCCGCTCGGCGAGCCTGACCTCGTGGTCGAACTGCCCCCCTACGAGGTCCCCGCCAGCGGTGTTGTCGACTACCAGTTCCCCACGGTGCCGAATCCCTTGGACCATGACGTGTGGGTGCGGGCGATGGATGTACTACCCGGCAGCACAGAGGTGGTTCACCACGTTCTGGTGGGCCTGATCGACGGCGCCTCCGACCGGAGTCGCAATGTGTTTGACGATTACCTCGGGGGCTATGCACCCGGCGTTCGTCCTGTTGAATTGCCGGAAGGCACGGGAATGCTCCTGCCCAAGGACGACCGCTTCGTTGCCCAGTTGCACTACACGCCGTATGGCAAGGCGGTGACCGATGTGACTCGCATCGGCTTCTATCTGCACGACGAACAGCCGGACACCTTCTTCCGCCAAGGCGTGGTGATGAATCCCACCATCGCCATTCCGCCAAACGCCAAGCGGCACGAGCAGCATGCCTATCAGGAGTTTCCGGCCGATGCGCTGCTCTACGACGTGCTGCCCCACTCGCACTATCGCGGCCACAGTTCGACGTTCAGCCTTGTCTACCCAGACGGGCGCGAGGAACTGCTGCTGAATGTGCCGAGCTACGACTTCAACTGGCAGCGTGGCTACGCCTTCGTAGAGCCGAAACCGGTGCCCGCCGGTTCGCGCCTGGTGCACACGACGGTGTATGACAATTCGGCGCAGAACCTCGGCAATCCGGACCCGTCGAAGCTGGTGCGCTGGGGGCTGCAATCCTGGGACGAGATGCTCTATGGCGCGTTTTCGTTCGTGTGGGTGGGTGAGACCACCGATCGTCCCATCCACGACGGCCGCCTCATCGACGCCTACCAGACCATCGGCTATCTGGACCGAGACATGGATGGCCGCGCCGAATGGGACGAGCTGCCGGCGCCCTTGAAGCGGCGCATGGCGAAGGACTTCGAGCACGGCGACGCCAATGGCGACCGCGCCCTGACGGCGCCGGAACTGCACGCCGCGCGACAGGCTCGCAGGCAAGCTGCGGACGGCAACGACGTGGCTGCGGTCGGCGGCGACTAGGACGGCGTCCAGTCGGGGCAACCGCGCGGCCGGCAAGTAGGCATTTAGCCGTGCGTCGCGCTGCCGCCTTCGCCCCGCCGCTGCGCGACATCGTGCTGGTCGGGGGCGGTCATGCCCACGTGCAGGTGGTGAAGTCGTTCGGCATGAAACCGCCGCCGGGGTTGCGCCTGACCATTGTTGCCCGTGAACCGCACACGCCCTATTCGGGGATGCTGCCGGGCCATGTTGCCGGCATCTACGACTTCGATGACATCCACATCGACCTTGCACGCCTGTCGGCGTTCGGCGGCGCTCGTTTCGTGGCTGCGGAGGTGACCGGCATTGACCTCGAGGAGCAGCGCTTGCTCTTCCGGGGGCGTCCCTCGATTCGCTACGACGTGGCATCGCTGAACACAGGCGGCGTGCCGGGGGAAGGCATAGCGTCCGAGTTCGTCACGCCCGTGAAGCCCATCGGCTCTTTTCTGCCCCGTTGGCGGAGATTGCTCGCCGCCGAGCCGGGGCGCATCGCCTTGGTGGGCGGCGGAGCGGGTGCCGTGGAACTTGCGCTGGCGATTGCCGGCCAACACCCAACCATCGAGCTCGCGCTGCTCACAGACGAGCAGGACTTGCTGCCGAACCACCCACGCCGGGCACGTCGAACGTTGGCGGCGAGCTTGGCGAGAGCCGGGGCTGAGGTCGAGGTGGGCTTTCGCGCTGTGGCAGCCGACGCTGGAGTCGTGCGCGCCGAGGACGGTCGCGAGCTTGCCGTCGATCACGTTCTGTGGGTGACCGGGGTGGACGCGCCGTCATGGCCGGCCGTAGCGGGCCTTGCCTGCGACGAGTCGGGATTCGTGCGGGTCAACCAGCATTTGCAATCGGTCTCGCATCCGGATGTGTTCGCTGCTGGCGATGTCGCCAGTCTCGACGGGCAACCGCGGCCCAAATCGGGGGTGTATGCGGTGCGCGAAGGCCCGGTGCTGGCGGAAAACCTGCGCCGCCGGGCCACCGGGCGGCGTTTGCGTCGCTATCGCGCCCAGCGCCATGCACTGGCGATCGTCGGGCTCGGGGGAGGCCGGGCGTTGGCGGTTCGAGGCAAGCGCAGCGTCAGCGGCGCGGGGGTGTGGCGCGCCAAGCAGTGGATCGACCGCCGCTTCATGCACCGCTTCGATGACCTGCCCGAGATGGCCGTCGATCTGCCGACGCTTCCTGTCGCCTTGCAGGCGGATGCGCCGGACGAGATGCGTTGCGGTGGCTGCGGTGCCAAGCTCGGTGCCGACATCCTGGAGCGCGTGCAGCGGCGACTGGCCGTGCCAGTGTCCGCGGCCACCGAACGGGGGATCGGCGACGATGCCGCGATCATCCGTCTGCCGGGCGCTACCGCCGGGGGCGCGCCAAGGCTGGCGGCTAGCTGCGACGCCTTCCGCGCCATGATCGACGACCCCTACCGCTTCGGTCGCATCAGCGCCCACCACGCCTTGAATGACCTGTTCGCCATGGCGGCAACGCCAGCCTTTGCCCTCGCGCTTGTGACGGTGCCGGTGATGGCCGATGCGATGATGGAGGAAGACCTTTACCAACTTATGGCGGGTGCGTTGGCCGTGTTCACCGAGCACGGGGTCGATCTCGTCGGCGGGCACTCGGCGGAGGGTGCGGAGCTCGGCCTCGGCTTTGCCGTGAACGGCTACTTGGGTGGGCAGGCGCTGGAGAAGGGCGGCTTGGAGGCAGGCCAACGATTGGTGCTGACCAAGCCGCTTGGCACCGGAACGCTCCTGGCGGGTGCCATGCGCGGCAAGACCAAGGCGCGGCACTTGCTCGCGGCGGTCGATCAGATGGATGTGTCCAATGCGCAGGCGGCCGAGATACTGCTGCGCCACGGCGCCACTGCCTGCACGGACATCACCGGCTTCGGCTTTGCTGGCCACCTGACGGAGATGACGCGAGCGTCCGCCAGCGGCGCGTGCATTGAACTCGCCAGTCTGCCTGCGCTCGATGGCGCCCTCGACTCGCTCGAAGCGGGCATCGCCAGCTCCCTGCAGCCGAGCAACGAACTCGCGCTCACGGACTTCGCCATCTACGGCAGCGCTCCCAATGCCCCGTCGGTTCGGCTGCTTGCCGACCCCCAGACCGCCGGCGGATTGCTCGCATCGCTGCCCGCCGAGCGGGTCGCCGCCTGCTTGACTGCGCTCTGCGAAGCCGGCTATGGGGATGCCTCCGCCGTTGGCAAAGTGACGGGCGGCGAACTGGAGATCCGAGCATGAACCCCCGTCTGGTGGTGGTGACCGATCCGATGTGCTCCTGGTGCTTCGCCGCATCGCGCCACGTCGAGAACGCCATGGCCGCGTTTGCCGGCCGGGTGGACTTCGACCTCATCCTGGGCGGCATCAACACCCACGCCACGCAACCCATCGGCGACTACGGCCAGAAGCGCCTGGATGGCCTATGGCACCAAGTGACCGCCACGACCGGGCAGGAATTCAGCCACATTTTTCCCGAGGGCTGCATCTACAACAGTCTGCTGCCCTGCCGCGCCGTGGAAGCGGCCCGCGACCTCTTGGGCGAACCACCGCTTCACTACCTGCACCGCTTGCAGAAGTGCTTCTTCCTTGAGGCTGTCAACATCAACGACCGTGACGTGCTCGCGAGCGAGGCAGTGGAGTTCGGCATCGATGTTGACGATTTCCTGCAGCGGCTGGATTCGTCGGAGGTTGCCACGCGCACCCAATGGGGCTTCACCCGCAGCCGTCGCCAGGGCGCCGGAGCGCTGCCGAGCTTCCTCTTTGGGCGCGGAGATGACCTGACGCTGATGGCCGGGGGCTACCTCGACACCGAGTTTCTTGGCACGGAAATCGAAGCGAGGTTGGGCTGAGGGGGCCGAAGGGCGCTGTGGGGTGACGGCACCCGACTCAATCCTGCGCCTGTGCCACCTTTTCGTACAAGTCCATGAATATCTCGTCCCGGTTGACGTCGTGTCCCTCGCGCATCATGTGGCGACCCGCTTCGTGTCGCCAAAACAGATCCTCCGTCAGGATGGGCGCGCGGGTCAGATGGGTTGGCACCCAGTCGGGATTCAAGAGCCACGCGATGGTGATGATGTCCCAGATGATCCAAGTGCGCTTCGCATCGTGCTGCGAGGCCCACATCCGGTGCAGCGGGTTGTCGGTGTAGAGGTCATGCAGAAGGTCGCCAATGGCACTGCGGCCTTGCACGAACGCATCCATCTCCGGGCGCGAGATTCTGAGCTGTGCGCCGACGTGAAAGCCGGGCAGATAGAGGAGTGGCGCGCCGCAGTCGAACAAGAGCCTCGAGGCTAGCGGGTCTTGCATCAGGTTCAGGGAAGGGCGGTTGCAGTGCGGGGCGGAGGAGGGATAGGCAGATGTCCAGACGAGCACAACGTCCCGCACGATCTCCGGCGCCCGCAGCAGCGCCGCGGCGACGTTGGTGACGCAACCGATGGCAACGACATACAAGGGCGTGCGTGCATCGCCGGATTTGGCGAGATCAATGATTGCCTCCACCGCTGGCGGTGTCGGCGGCGACTCGAGCGAGGTGAGATAGCCCGTCGCACCCCGCACGATGCGTCCCGCACGCGCCATTCGCAGCGCGTCGAACACCCGCAGAATCTCCTGATAGCTGCGCTCCATGCCTTCGGCGGGATTGACGAACTCCACCTCCGACGCACGGCGGCCCTCGCCGTGCAGGCGCTGCCCACGCGAGGTAGCTTTCGTCGACGGGCGGGGCGGTTCTCTGCGAGCGGCCGGAGCGCTGGCCGGCGACGCCATCTAGCCAGGCTTCGGCGGCCAGCAGCCCCGCCCGATGGTGCTGGAACGAAAACGGCGCCGCAGTGACAGCCTCGATCCGCAAGCGACCGCGCGACAACAGCGCCCAGGCAAGGGCAAACTGATCGTCGATTTCGTTGGCCGCGTCGGTATCGATCAACACCCGCACCGGCCCGTCGGGCGGCGCCAGCCTTCCGCGCAGGAAATCGGGTTCCAACTGTGGAAACCGCACCCCAGAACGTCGCATTTGCATGAGCCTCCAGGAACGTCGGTGGCATAATCCACCCAAGCGGCAGCAAAGGTCTATACCGCGTGCCTGACTTCGAGCTTGCGCCAAGGCAACCGATGCTCGGACGCCAGTCCGAGCGGGGCACGGATGCGTGTATTCCGATCCTTGAAAGCGGAGACCGCCTGACCCGGTGCGAGTTCGAACGACGCTATGCGGCGTGTCCGGAAATCAAGAAAGCGGAACTCATCGAAGGAATCGTGTACGTGTCTTTGCCGGTCCGTACCAACGTCCACGGCGATCCGCATGCGGCGCTTCAGGGATTGCTGTTTCTGTATGCAGCGCGAACGCCAAGGGTCCGAGTTGGCGACAACGCCACCGTTCGCCTCGACCTCGACAACGAGCCGCAGCCGGACACGCATCTGCGCATTGACAAGGAGGCGGGCGGCAGTAGCGCGATCAGCGAGGACGACTATCTGGAAGGCGCGCCGGAACTCGTTGCGGAGTTGGCGGCAAGCAGCGCGTCCATCGACCTGCACGCCAAGCGCAACGCCTACCGTCGCAACGGTGTGCAGGAATACATCGTCTGGCGAACTATCGACTCCCGGATCGATTGGTGGGAGCTAGTAGACGGCGACTACGTTCCCCTCCCGGCCAACGAGGCTGGTGTCATCGAAAGCCATGTTTTTCCGGGCTTGCGCCTGGCGACGCAAGCGTTGCTAGCGGGCGATCTCTCCGCTGCCGTCGGCGTCGTGGAGGATGGCCTACGGTCCTCTGCACATAAGGCCTTCTGCGAGGCGATCGACGCCGCCGAATAGGGCGTTCCTATGCGTGGCCGCAGACGATGCCGTTGCTGACGGCGCGCTCGCCATCCTCGGTCACGGTGCGGAACAGCACGCGTTTCTCGCCGTCTGCGATCTCCTCCGCCATTGCCTCCACGGCGATGGTGGTGTCCATCAGCACCATGGCGCGCAGTTGGCCACAGAGTCGGGTGATGCGGCTTGGGTCGCCGTCGAAGCAGCGGTTGATGACGGCGCTGAGGGAGATGGCCTTGGTGGCGCTGCCGTGCAGGATGATGGCCGGCAGGCCCGCCGCCTTGGCGACGCTGGGCTCGGTGTGGATCGGGTTGTAGATGCGCGCGCACTCGGTGTACTGCTGTGCGGCGTGCAGGGTGATGGGCAGTTCCTCGCGCCACAGCACGGTGTCTCCGGCGGAAGCCAGCGCCGGCCAAGCGGGTTCGTCGTCGATGATGGCATCCGGCCCATCGAGCGTTGCGCCGCGCGTGATGCCGTTGTAGTAGAGCTCTGCGACCAGCTCGCCATTGCTGGCCGTCATGCGGTAGCGGTCCAGGGTGTACACGCCGGGCCCAATCTGCCGCTTGCCGATGACCATGCCTTGGGTGGTGATGGCCTCGCCCGTGCGGAAGGGCCGGTGGATTCTGAGGTCTGTCGAGGCGTGCACCCCGAACGGCGCGGCACGCAGATTCGGCGTTTGGTCGGGCCGAAAGCGGCTTGGCCATTGCAGCGAGAACACGATCCCCGGATGCACCTTGACGCCGCCGGGGGCGAGGTCGTCGAAATAGGCTGGATTCGCGTCATTGATGCCAGCGGCATAGGCCATGGCAAAGCGCGTGTCGATGAGCGTCGTCTTGGCGATGGAAAGGACGCCTACGTCGCTTGTGTCGACGACCCCTGGACCGGTCTGGGCATTGGCCATTGGCTGCCTCATCGCCTTGCTGTGGTGGGTCGATGGTAACGCGCCGTCCCCATCGGGGCCCGAACGCGTGCTACTCGGACCGCCTCGCCCTCGCCATGTTGTACACCTTGGCGATGAGCGGGCTCCCCGGCCGATAGGGAAGACCGTCTTCGAGAATCCCCTTCATCCGCGTTTCGGCCTGGCGGTAGATGTGGCCAGGGTCGTCTTCGGCTTCGGCCATGACGTAGAAGGTGCCACTCTCAATCGCCCCGAAGACGAAATCGGCGCATCGTGAAGGTGGCATGCCGTACTTCTTGAATCCTTCGGCGATGGGATTCGCGGCTTCAGTCACGCGCGGGCCCCCGAATCGCTCGGGCCGGTTGCGTTCGGAAGTGACGATGTTGGTTGCCACCACGTTGGGGCAAAGCACGTGTACCGATAGCCGCCCGCCAAGTTCCTGGTACAGCGCCTCGCAAAGTGCGACGCAGGCGTGCTTCGAGACGCCGTACACGCCTTGCGCCGCGCACAGGCCGTCCTGGGACGATGTGGCGACGATGGCCCCGGGCGCACCCTCTTCCAGCATTCTTGGCACGAAGGCGCGGACGCAGTTGGCGACGCCCTTGACGTTCACGCCCAGCACGAAATCCCAGTCGATGTCGCTGGCGCGCAGGATCGCACCGCCGCCGCCCACCCCGGCGTTGCAGCAGAGCATGGACACGGGTTTGTTCGGAAACCGCTTGCCCACCGCATCTGCAAGACCGAACACCGCCGCCTCATCGGATACATCGACCCGGTGGCCGAGCACCTCGACGCCGGCAGCGGAAGCTGCGCCCGCCAGTTGTGCCTCTGCAGCGGCGATTGCACCAGCTTCGATGTCCGCGAGCACGGGGTTCATGGCACCAGCGATGGCCCGCTCCGCCAGCGCCAGGCCGATGCCGGAGGCGCCGCCGGTGATGACAGCGACCCCGCCGGCGAGGGCAGCGAGATCCGGGTGCGCGTTGCGGCGTGCGTCGTCGTCGTTGTCCGGCACTGGCCATGCCTCCCTGCAGCAAATCGCCACGAGCCTACGCGACCGCACCCGGATGTTCCATGTTCAGGCGGCCCTTCCGCAGCGAACATTCGGGCAAACGCGAAACGACCTGGGCAAGGCATTCCAGGGACACGGCATAGAATGCGGGCCGTGAGGGGAGGCACGAACGCGTCGTTGACGTGGCGCGTGCCGTTTGGCAACTGCGGAGCTTCCAACCAAACATGAACCGCCAACTCAACATTCCGGGCTGCGACGGCACGTTCGAAATCTGCTGGGACGATTTCGGAATTCCGCATGTCTATGCGTCCACCGTGGCCGATGCGTTTCGCGGCATGGGCTATGTGGAGGGGCACGAGCGGCTTTGGCAGATTCACCTGTCGTGCCTCTACGCCAACGGCAACGCGGCGGAGGTGATGGGCGAGCGGTTCGTGCCGCAGGACCTCCTGCACAGGGCGTTCGACGTTCCGGCGAAGCGACTTGGCATCCCCGACAGCGCCGGCGACGCGATCGTCGATGCCTACCTTGATGGTCTGAACGCTTGCGTCGCAGCCTTGGACGAAGTTCCACCGGAATTCGCCGGCATCGACGCCGAGCCGCGTCCCTTTACCCGCGCCGACATCGCCTCGCGCTATCGCTTCACGAGTTGGTTCCAGGCGCGAAGCTGGCCGGAGAAGATGTTCCTGGGGCGCATCATGGCGCGGCACGGCATCGAGCGCTTTCGTGGCCACGCGCCGAGATTCTCCGAGCATGACGCCGAGGAAGTTCGGCGACTTGAACCGCAGCTCAGGGAACTGGACCTAACCCCCATCGCCCTCGTCAACATCGGCGCCAAGGTGGGACCCCAAGCGAATGCGCCGAGCGGCAGCAACAACTGGGCCGTTACCGGCGCGCGAACCGCCTCCGGCAAGGCCATGCTGGCGACGGACCCGCACCAGCCCCACTCCATCCCCAACACCTTCTTCTACGTCCACTTGCACGCGCCGGGATGGGACGTGTTCGGAGCCAGTTTTCCGGGCGTGCCGTACTTCATGATGGGCTACACCCGCGACGTCGCTTGGGGCCTCACCACCGGCATGATCGACAACTACGACGTGTATATCGAAGAGGTGGAAGGCGACCGCATCCGCACGCCAAATGGCTGGCAGCCCATTCAGACCCGACGAGAGACCATCGCCGTGCGCGGAGGGCAAAACCGCGATTTCGAGGTGGCGTGGGGGCCGCACGGCCCGTTGCTCGAGCCGCTCACCCACCAGCTCGGCATGCGCGAGGAGCCGGAAGGACGCTATCGAACATCGGTGCGCTGGGCCTTGGGGCACCAGGCCACGTCCGCTGGCACGCTGGCCCGCCTTCCTCTCGCCACCAACACCGAAGAGTTCGGCGAGACCCTGTTCGAGGGCGACGTTTCGCCGCTCGTGAACAACATAATCGCTGTGGATCGCCACGATTCGCTGCGGCGCTTCATCGTCGCCACTTTCCCCAAACGCAGGGACGTGACCGGCGTCGTCCCGCTGGCTGGTTGGGATGCACGCTGGGACTTCGAGAAAACCACCGCCCCCGAACTCACGGTGGAAGTCGACCCGCCGAGCGGGTTTTCGGTGACCGCCAACAACGACACGCTCGGCGAGGGCTTTCCGTTCCCGGTGCATACCTTTGCGGCGGCAAGTGCAAGGGCAGATCGCGTGACGGAGCTGGTGGGTGATCGAACCGGCCTCACTATGGCCGACTTCGAGGCCATGCAGGCGGACCTCAAGGATCTGCGCGCCCAAGCCCTCGTGCCGGAACTCCTGCCCTTCCTCGCGGGCACAGGCGACGCTCGGCTGGAACGCCTGCACACCTCGCTCGCCGCGTGGGACTTGCGCGCCGCTCCTGAGTCCCAGGCCGCAACAATCTACTACACCTTCCTCGACCGCATGTGGCATTGCCGATTCCTGGCCCAGAACGTTGGCGAGGACTTCGTCGCCCAGCCTCTCGCGGCGCCGAACCTCAACAAGGTGGAACCGAGTCGATACCCCGCGCCGCTATGGGATGTTGACGAGGTAGGGCGCGCGATCCGGCTCACGTTCCTGCAAGTCCATGAGGCGCTAGAGAAGCAGTTCGGCGATCCGTCGCGCTGGCGTTTTGGCGACATGCACCAGATTTGCTTCTGGCACACGCTGAGCAAGCGCGAACGGTGGCAGGCGATGCAGGTGGGGCCCGAACCCTTGGGCGGCAGCCCGACAACATTGGCGATGGCGGTTCACATGGGGAAGGGGCCGGGTCGAGAGTCCGGCGCGGATCGAGTGCCGCAACGGGTCTTCCACGGCCCCGCGTTCCGGCTCGTGGTGGACCTCGCAGACCCCGACCACTGCCGCTTCGTCATCGCTTCCGGCAACAGCGGCCGACCGGGGAGCACTCACGTCACGGATCACTTCCCCACGTGGCTCAAAGGCGAACACCACACCGTCAGCCTCCTCCGCGACGAGCTTCGCATCGAGGAAACATGGCGGGTCGAATGACAATGGAGCACGCGACGGACGCTGTCGTTCACAACGCCTTCGGCAAGCACGCGCTCGAGCGCTTCGACTATGCCGCCGCCGCCAAGGCCGGCAACGAAACCGCCTTCGACGCAGACGTTCTCGAAGCGCTCGACCGGCATGGGTTCGTGGTCATAGAGAACGCCGTGCCGGCAGCCGACTGCGAGCAGCTCGTGGCCGAGATGCGCCCCTTCATCGACGCCACGCCCCACGGCCTGCACGGGCTCGGCGGTACGCGCCGGGTTGGCGCGCTGGTGGCGCGTTCCGCTGCCAGTCACCGCTTCGTCGCCCACCCCGCGATTCTCCGGCTGGCGCAGTCTGTGCTCGGCGAGCAGCGTCTCTCCGGCGATGCGGTGCGCATCGGCGACCGCACGGGCAAGGGCGAAACGGGTTTCCGCTACCCCTGGCAGCTCCATCTCACCCAGATCATCGACGTGGGCCCCGGCGGCGGCACCGACGCCATGCCCCACCACCTGAAGATGCACCGCGCCAACGGCATGTGGGTCTACAACTTCGAGGAGGCAGGCCTCGATCCACAGATGGAGGTGATGTGGGCGCTGTCCCCCTTCACCAGGGAGAACGGCGCCACCCACGTTGTCCTCGGCAGCCACAGGGACCAGCCCCGGGGCGGCCCCAAGGCACACCGTGAACCGACCATCCAGGCCGAGATGCAGCAAGGCAGCGTGCTGATCTGGACCGGATGGTCCGTACACGGCGCCGGCACCAACACATCGAACGAGCGCCGCATCGGCATGAACATCAACTACGCCCTCGCCTTCCTCGCCCAAGAAGAGAACCAACTCCTCGCCTGCCCACCACACTTGGCTCGCCGACTGCCGGAATCGCTGCAACGCCTGATCGGCTACCGCCAGCCGGCAGGTGCCCTCAACTACGTGGCCGAATGCCAGGCCCCAGCCGACTCGGTGCTCAAGCAGGACTTCGACGTCCTCGTCCCGGGCGCCCACGGCCATGACATGGACGCCGCCACGGACGGCCCAACCTTTGCGCCGAGAGACGATGCAGCCTTCGCCGCGAAGCTTGCGGACCTCGAGACCCGCAAGGCCGAAGCCGTGGCCGTTGACGACCTTGAGCTGGCCCTCCACCTCAAGCACGCCATCAGCGTGCTCGGAAGGTCTGAGCGGCTTTAGGAGGTTTGGGGTCCTTCCGATTGGAGCGGATTCTCGGTCCCCTCGAGTCAACCGAGTTCACCTGCCGAGGACGCCGGGGCGTCGACGCGGAAGGAACATGGATGGGCCGTAGGGGACGGGCTTGTCCCGTCCCGTACCGAGTCCGTCGCAAGCGTCCAAAACGGGACCGGACAAGCCGGTCCCTACGAGTCGGACTTCGGATGGCGCACTATGCGGCGGTGACGCCCCTGATGCAGGCGTAGGCGCCAATCGTCAGGGAAGATTCCACGTCGTCGAATCCCGCCGCTGACAGCATCGCCAGGTGGCGGTGCAGGGGAATGCGGGTGGGGCCTTTGCCGGATTGGCGCACGAGGTCGGCGTTGAGGAACAGCCCTGGCGAGCGGAGGAGTTGCCGGGCGGCCGCATAGATGGCCTCGTGTTCCGGCTCGTCGCCGACGTCGTGCAGGGCTTGCATCGAGATCACTGCTTGCGGACGCCGCCGAGCGGCTCTCGGCCATTCGTCGTCGCGCAAGTCCACCTGATGCAGATGCACGCGCTCGCCGAAGCGTTCGCTGCGTTCCCGCGCCAACGTCAGCATCGGCTCGGAATAGTCCATGCCTTCGTAGGTGGCGTTGGGCAGGCGTTCGAGCAGGAACTCGGCCAAGATGCCTGGGCCCGCTGCCAATTCGACGATGTGGGGCGATTCATCGCCCTGCAGCACGAGCTGGGCGAGGATGTGGTGGAAGACGCTCTCGCGCACGGGATTGCCGACGTCCCGTGCCCACTTGGCAACGTATTCCATGCTGTGGAAGCGGTGCGGAACTCTCGCGGGCCGCTCCGAATCGCTGGTTTGCTGTGCCATTACGTCACGCGCACGGGCAGTTCCGAGTAGCCCCGCACGAAGTTCGAGCGCACGCGCACCGGCTCGCCAACGACCTCGATCGTCTCGAACCGGCGCAGGATCTCTTCCCAGACAATTCGAAGCTGCATCTCCGCGAGGCGGTTGCCCATGCAGCGGTGGATGCCGAAGCCGAAGGCGAGGTGGGCGCGGGCGTTGGAGCGCTCGATCATGAGGTCGTCGGGGCGCTCCCAGACATCCTCGTCGCGGTTGCCGGAGATGTACCACATCACCACCTTGTCGCCCTTGCGGATGGTTTGGCCGTGCATCTCGATGTCCTGGGTTGCCCGGCGTCGCATGTGCGCGAGAGGCGTCTGCCAGCGGATGATCTCCGACACCGCATTCGGAAGCAGCTTGGGGTTTCCGCGCAGCTTCGCGAGCTCGTCCGGGAATCGGTTGAACGCCAGCACGCCGCCGGAGATGGAGTTGCGCGTCGTGTCATTGCCGCCGACGATCAGCAGCAGCAGGTTGCCGAGGTATTCCTGCGGCGACATGTTCTGGGTCGCCTCGCCGTGCGCCAGCATGGAGATGAGGTCGTTGCCGGGCGGGGCATTCACGCGCTGGTTCCACAGGTCCGTGAAGCAGGCAAGACACTCGTAGAGTTCCTCTCGGCGCTGCTCCTCCGTTTCAACAATGCCCATGCCGGGGCGTGCGGTGGCAACGTCGGACCATCGCGTCAGGCGTCTGCGGTCCTCGAATGGGAAATCGAATAGCGTGGCGAGCATCTGCGTCGTCAGCTCAATGGAAACGCGCTCTACCCAATTGAACGTCTCGCCCCGTGGCAAGTCGTCGAGAATCGCGCAAGCCCGGCTGCGGATGGTGCTTTCCAGCACCTTCAGGTTCATCGGCGCGACCACCGGACTCACGACCTTGCGCTGCTCGTCGTGCTTGGGCGGATCCATGGCGATGAACATCGGCAGTTCGAAGTCCTCGGCCTGATCTCCAATCACGATGCCGGTTTCCGACGAGAACAGATCGTGGTGGGTGTCGACGTAGCGGATGTCCTGATAGCGCGTCACGGACCAGAAGGAACCAAACAGCTCCGTGTCCGCGGTGTACTGAAGGGGCGCTTCAGCGCGCAGGCGCTTGAATACCGGACGCCAGGTGTCCTCCGCCTGCAGCGTGGGGTCGGATGGATCGAGGTCCGCGAGCGACGTGGCGGGTGCGTTCATGGCTGACTCCTTGCTGGTGATCGCTCAGGCGGGGTTCATCGAGGCGCTGGGCCTCGGTATGGCCGGCGCGTAGCGGTAGCTCGGATCGGCAAGGAAGTTCCTGCGCAGCGCGAGCATCTCGCGCCAGGTGGCGAGCAGGCCGTGGGTTGCCGGCGGCAGGTCCTGTTCGATCGCCTTGCGCAGCTTCGGCAGGTTGTAGAAGGGCACTGCGGGATACATGTGGTGTTCCAGGTGATATTGCATGTTCCAGTAGTAGAACGCCGGCAGCCAGGAGCAGGTGAAGGTGCGGGTGTTCATGCGGAAGTCGGGGATGTCGGAATTGAGTCCATAGTGCTGCGGCACGCCGCAGAGGAATCCGAGCCAGCCGCAGTATTGGGTGCCGATGGTGAACACCACGATCAGGAACCAGTTGCCGGTGAGGATGAACGCCAGCGCCAGAACGCCGTGGCCTATGAGCAGCGTTCGGGCCCAGTTGCGGTGGCGGCGGCGAAGTGCCTGGTCCGACTCCGGCAACACGTGGCCATACCAGTCGCCACGCACCTCGCCGCGCGCATGGCGCCAGACGAGCTTCAGCCGCTGCCAGGTGGCGCGTGGATTCCAGGCCAAGAGCCCCAGCCACACCCGCCAGCGGCGCAGGCTGAAGCGCACCGGCAGGAGCACTTCGCCATCGTGCGCCGCATGGCAGGTGGCTTGATGGTGGATTGCATGGCTTTCCTGATACCAGATGTAGTCCGACCAGCTAATGAAGGCGTACACCTTCTCGAATAAGGCGTTGAGGCGTCGCGAGCGGAACACGGTGCGGTGCTGCAACTCGTGGACGGCAATCAACCCCATGAAGGGGCCGATGGTGCCGTGGGCGAAGAGGGCGACGATCAGAAGCGGAAGGGCCCAAGGCCAGTTCGAGGCATCGATGTTGAGATAGGCGAGGGTTGCCAGGGCGGCGGTGACGAAGAAAAGCCCCAAGTGGCAGATGGTCTGCAGCCAACCGCGCAGGTCGTTGCGCTGCATGAGTTCCGTCAGGACTTCCCGGTCGATGGGGCTGCGATACCAGTCGATGCGGAAGTCGGGATCGAAGCTGTGCGTGCCGCTCACGCCACCGCGTCCTCGATTTGTGCGGCAATGCGCTGCATGCAGGCGCGATCCAACTCCCGTGCTTCGGCAATGTGAGCGCGTTTTTCGGCGGCTGACGACTCTCGATCCGACGCCAGCCGGAAGAGGTGCGTGAGCTTCTGATACCGGTCTGCCAACCAACGGGCATCTTCGGGCGAGATAGGGCTTTCGCCATTGGCCGCACTGGCGAGAGAGGCGAAGTGGCCGGCGGCGTGTTGCCGGCATTCGGCCCAGACCGAGGCGTTCCACCAGTTCCCATGCGCGTCCTTGGGGCCTTGGTCGATGGCGGCCAGCCACTTGGCATAGGCGCCGTCGCCCACCGCGTAGGGCGCGTGTGTGTGTCGTTCCGGGTGTTCCCAGAGATCGACGGCGTAGGCGAGCGCATCCAGGGCGGGCTGTGCCGACGGCGGCTCGCACGCATCGAGCCGGAAGAACCCGACGGGTGGGCCGTTCTGACACTCTGCCCACGTGCCGTAGGTGAGCCGTGCCGGGGTGCTTTCCATTCCCGGCCAGGGCTGCGCCAGCACGAATCCTTCGTCGTCGTGGCCAAGAACCAACTGGTGATCGAGGTGCACCAGCGAGCAGACGGCTCCCTCGGCCATCGCCGCGCGCACCTGCGCCTCCACCTCGGAACGCTCCGGAGCGCTGGCTGCGGGCATGAGCATCGCCAGCTCGGTCATGCGGATGCCGACGTTGGGCAGCAGGCGGAAGAACTCATCCCAGTTCCACACATACGGTCCGCTCGGGCAGATCTCATCGTGGATGTTGATGAGGAAAGCATGGCCCGAGAGGAAGAACGTCTCGGCCAAGCTGCTTTCGACGCCCAAGTGATCCATCGCGCCCTTCACCACTCCCAACATGGAAGTGTCGCAGGGCGGCTGCACCAGGCCCTCCACCATTGTCGCGGTCATGTCCTCGCCCCGTCGGCACGAAAGGCACAAACCATACCCCGATTTACCCGCCCGTGCGCCTTCAGGAAGCGCCGCAAGTCGCGTTCCATGCTCGGCGACATGGATCGCGGCCACCAGAGACGGAACGGCTCAGTCAGAGGTTGCCGCCGCTGAGGAGCATCCCCACCCGGCCCGACACTACGCCGGGGTTGTCGGCCATGCTGGCCAGAGTCGTGGCGGCGGAGGGCTCGACGACGAGCTTCATGATCTGTGCGATGCGCTCCGTCCAGTGCTCGATGGAGGACTCGGATGCGAGCAGGGCGCGGCAGCCATTACGTTGCAGGATGTCGAAGTTGAGGGTGCCTAGGCCCGTGCGCAGGCCATCGGCTATGGTTCGTGGAGGCAGGGCGGGTCGGAGTTCTCCGGCTTCCAGCGAGTCCTTGGCGTCGCGGGCGAGTTCCGGTTCGGCAAGGATCACTTCGCTGGCGTCCGCAGCGAGTGCCGTGCCGGCGGCAAGACCGCCACCGCCTACCGGTGCCCAAATCTGATCTAGTGGTCCGCAATCCGCAAGCAGTTCGAGCGCTGCGGTGCCGGCGCCGGCGATGATGTGGGGGTGGTCGTACGGTGGCACGAAAGTCGCGCCGGTGTCCTGCACCACCTGTTCAAGCGTGGCGGCGCGGGCCGCGAGCGTGGGTTCGCACTCCACCACGGTGGCGCCGTAGCGTGCGATGGAGGCGCGCTTGGACGTGCGGGCGTCACTTGGCACGACGATGAACGCTTGGAGGCCAGCCTCCCGGGCGGCAAGGGCAAGAGCTGCGCCGTGATTACCGGAGGAATGCGTGGCCACGGCCTGCACGTGGCGTGGCAATTGGCGCACCGCGTTCGTGGCGCCGCGAATCTTGAAGGCGCCCGTCCGTTGCAGGTTCTCGCACTTGAAGAAGAGCTTGGCGCCGAGTTCTGCGTCGAGGGTGCGGCTCGTGAGAACCGGCGTGCGATGCACCCGCCCTGCGATTCGCCGCGCCGCAGCCAGGACGTCGTCCCGATTCACGGATTCGTGCGTTCCGCCGAAGGCAGACGCAGCGCGATCAGACGACGCCGGCATCGGCCAGCGTTGCCAACTCGCCTTCGCCGAGGCCCAGCAGCCCAACGTACACCTCGGCATTGTGCTCGCCGAGTTCTGGCCCGGGCCAGCGCACCGTCCCCTGGGTGCGCGAAAGCTTGGGAAAGACGTTCTGCATCTTGAGTCCCGGGAACAGCCGGTGCCCCACTTCGACGATTGCCTCGCGGGCGCGGATGTGTGGATCGGCCAGCATTTCCGGGGCCCGGTAGATGCGGCCCGCGGGAACGCCCTTGGCTTCAAGCGTCGCCAACAGTTCGTCGGCGGGGAGGGTGCAGGTCCAGGCGGCGATGCGCTCGTCGAGCTCCGCTTGATGTTCGCCACGGGCGACGTGATCGGCGTAGCGTGCGTCCTTTGCCAGCTCTGGCTCGCCCATCGCCTCGGCAAGGCGGGCGAACACCGAGTCTTGGTTTGCGCCCATGACGATGTCCTCGCCGTCGGCGCTCGGATAAACGTTGGAGGGCGCCGTCTTGGGCAGGATGGCGCCGCTGCGTTCGCGGATGAGCCCGCCTTCGGTGTATTCCGGAATGGTGGATTCCATCACCGCCAGCACCGCCTCGTAGATGGCGGAGTCCACCATCTGGCCACGACCGCTGCGTTCCAGCTCGTGCAGCGCCGCCAGGGTACCGACACAGGCGAAGGTGGCCGCGAGGGAGTCGCCGATGGAAAGACCCACGCGGCTCGGTGGCCGGTCCGGGTCGCCGGCGAGGTAGCGGATGCCGCCCATGGCCTCGCCGATGGAACCGTAGCCGGCGCGACGTGAATAGGGGCCGCTCTGACCGAAGCCGGAAACCCGCGCCATGACCAGGCGCGGATTCACGGCAGCGAGTTGGTCGTAACCGAGCCCCCATTTCTCCAATGTGCCGGGGCGGAAGTTCTCCACCACCACGTCGGCGCGTTGCACCAACTCCCGGAGGATGTCCTGGCCGCGTTCGTCGCGCAGGTTCAGCGTCACGGATTTCTTGTTGCGCCCGATCACCGGCCACCAGACCGGCAGTCCACGGCCCCAAGACCGCATCGGGTCGCCGACGCCTGGGGCTTCGACCTTGATGACCTCGGCACCCATGTCTCCGAGGAGCTGGCCGCAGAACGGGCCGGCGATGAGGGTGCCGAGTTCGATGACGCGCAGGTCTGCAAGCGGGCCCTTGCTATCGGACTTGGCCATCGCTTAGTCCTGCCCTTGTGCCTTGGGCTTCCAGCTGTCGCGCAGGGAGACGATGCGGTTGAAGACCGGGCGTTCGGGGTGGTGCAGCTCGCTGTCCTTGACGAAATAGCCGGTGCGCTCGAACTGGAAGCGGGTTTCGGGGGAGGCGGCGATGGCAGGTTCGATGAAGCCGTGGTCGGTGTGCAGCGAGTTTGGGTTCAGGTCGCCCGCGAGATTGTCACCGGCAGGGGCCGGGACGCGGAACAGACGGTCGAAGTTGCGCACCTCGGCGGCGATCGCGGCGTTGGCATCCACCCAATGGATCACGCCCTTGGGCTTCAGCCCGCTGGTGTCGCTGCCGCTCTTGGATTCGGGCACGTAGCGGCAGCGTAGCTCCGATACCTCCCCGGCGGAGTCGCGCACGACCTCTTCACACTCGATGATGTAGCCGTAGCGCAAGCGCACCATGCCGCCGGGCACCAGGCGCCGATACTTGCGCGGCGGGTTGTCGCTGAAATCCTCTCGTTCGATGTAAAGGTCGCGCGAGAAGGTCATGTCACGTTGCCCCATGGCGGCCTGCTGCGGGTGCCACGGGCCGGTGAGTGTCTCGCCTTCACCGTCGTAGTTGGTGAGTGTGACCGGGAGCGGATTCAGCACAGCCATTGCCCGTGGGGCCGTGCTTTCGAGATCGTTGCGGACGCAGAACTCGAGAAACTCCACCTCCACCAGGTTGTCGGCCTTGCTGACGCCAATGCGGCGGCAGAACTCGCGGATGGCCTCCGGTCGATAGCCGCGGCGGCGCAGGCCCGCCAAGGTGGGCATGCGGGGATCGTCCCAACCCGAGACGTGGCCGTTGGCGACGAGCGTCGTCAACTGCCGCTTGGACATCACGGTAAAGGGCAGCCCCAGGCGCGAGAACTCGATTTGCGGCGGGTGGTAGTTCATGTCGATGTTGTCGAGCACCCAGTCGTAGAGCGGTCGGTGATCCTCGAACTCCAGCGTGCAAAGGGAGTGGGAGATGCCCTCGAGGGCGTCGCAGATGCAGTGGGTGAAGTCATACATCGGATAGATGCACCAGTCATCGCCGGTGCGGTGATGGGTGGCATGGCGGATGCGATAGAGGACTGGATCGCGCATGTTGACGTTCGGCGAGGCCGGGTCGATGCGGGCGCGGAGCACGTGGGCGCCGCCCTGGAACTCGCCAGCTTTCATGCGCCGGAACAGGTCCAGGCTCTCGTCGGCCGGGCGGTCGCGGTAGGGGCTTGGCGTGCCGGGTTCGGTGAGCGTGCCGCGGCTCGCGCGTATCTCCTCCGCAGTAAGGCTGCAGACGTACGCCTTTCCGCGCTCGATCAACTGCTCGGCAAAGTGGTAGAGCTGGGGGAAGTAGTCGGAGGCAAAGGTCGGTTCGCCCGTCCAATGAAAGCCGAGCCACTCCACGTCCCGCCGGATCGCCTCGACGAACTCCTCGCCTTCCCTCAACGGGTTGGTGTCATCGAAACGAAGGAAAGTACGCCCGTCGAACTCTTCCGCCACACCAAAGTTGAGGCATATCGACTTGGCATGACCGATGTGCAGATAGCCGTTCGGCTCCGGCGGAAACCGCGTCACAACGCCATGCGGCAACCGCCCCGCGGCCACATCGGCGCGTATCCGGTTGCGGATGAAGTCGCGAAGATCGTCCGACATGGCAAGCTGGCAGGGGGCAAAAGGCGGCATTGTAGCCGGCGTGGTGGGGCGGCTTGGACTCCGCTTGGCGGAACCAGGACCTAAGGCGGAAGGACTGCCACAGCGACTAACATGGCCCTATGAGGGTACGAATCGGCGTCGGCGTCGCGCTCTTGCTTGTCGGCGTGACGGGGGGAGCGTGGTGGCTCTTGCCTTCGGCGGCGTTGCCGACGACGCCCGAGGGCCTCCTCGCGGTCCGCATGGCTGGCGAACGATGGTATGCGGTGCAATTGCGGCATCGCCCAGTGGGGCACTACCGCACCGTTGCCGAGCACACGCGGGAGGGCTTTCGCTTCTACAGCGAGTTGGAGTTTGCGCTGGCTGCCGCGCCAGCGACGCGCATGGAGGACGAACTGGTTTTCGGCGCCGCGCCTCCACACCGGCTTGTGCTTGCCAGACACGCGAGGTTCGCGGGCGGCACGGCGAAGGCGACGGTGTACTTGGCGGATGGCGTTGCAAGGATCGAAGAGGACGGCGCGGTGCGGGAAACCGTGGCCGACTTCGACTTCGATCTTGCGGGCTATCTCGCGCTCGAACGCTGGCTGCAGGCAGCCCCTAGGCGGCCTGGGCAAACGCACGCGGTGCAGTCGGTGGATTTCGACCGGCTGGCGCTGCGGCGCACGGTCTGGCGTGTACATGAACCCGGCGCTGCCTCCGGCGGCAGTGTCGTTGTCGGCCGAGACGGTCGGCTGGACGAGACCCGCATCCGCCTGGATGCAGATCTGGTGCCCGAGGGACTAGCCTTGCCGCCGCTCTTCACCATTGATCGCGTGGCCAGTGCCGACATGGCGCTCGCGTGGCGCGATGCGGAAGGCGTGGGCGCCTCGCCGTTTGCCGCCGGGTGGTGGCTCGCGCCGGCAACACCGGGCATCGATCGCCCGGACGAGTTGACGCGCCTCGTGCTGGCCGCGAGCGAGGCGTTGCCTTGGCCGGGCGAATCCGAAATGGTCGGGGGAGAGAGGCGGCTGATCGGCGACTCGCTACGGACTCGGCCCGCCACGGAGCGCGAGCTCGAAGCCGGAACCGAGGCAACATTGACCTATCCCGCCGATGCCGCCGAAGTGCATGCGGTTGCCCTGCGCGCAATCGCCGGACTCGACGATGCCCGGCAACGCGCCAATGCCCTCACGCTGTTCGTTCACAGCCACCTTTCCTATCGCGAGCAGGTGTCCTTGCGCACCGTTCACGACACGTTGCGAGACCGCGTTGGCGACTGCTCCGAATTCGCCGATGTGCTCACGTCCCTGGCCCGCGCGGCCGGCCTGCCAGCGCGCACAGTCGTCGGCATCGCCTACAGCGTTGAGCAACAGGGCTTCGCGCCGCACGCCTGGAACGAAATCGCCGTGGACGGCCATTGGCACGCCTTCGACCCGACCTGGGGGCAAACACGCGCCGATGCCACCCATCTGCCCATTCCCGATGAGCACTTTGTCCGCACACTCGCCGACTGGTCCGACGTGCGCTTCCGCGTCGTGGAGGCATTGCGGGACGAGCATATGGCGCCAGCGGCGCCGGCCCCGGCAAGGGGCCTTTGACCGAAGTCGGCCTCGGCGCGTTCTCGTTGGGTTACGCGAACGGATCCGTCCCCGTGCGCATCATTCCCGCAACGCGGGTGTAATCCGGTGCCTGCGGGTCTTCGTAGGGGTAGAGCGCCTTGCCGATGACGCGTTCGAGTTCCGGGTACTTGGCAAGGAGTTGGGGCGAGGTGTCTTCGTAGTTGTGCTGCACGCGCATGTAGCTGCGCATGTAGTTCTGCACCAGCGTCACCCTGAGGCCCGGATTCGTCCGGCCGGCGGAAGCGTGCCACGTTGCGCCGTTCCAGATGGCGAGGGAGCCGGCCTTGGCGATGAGCGGCACGAACTTGTAGGGCGTGTCGGTGAGGTCCGACTCGTGGGGCAGCGTCGCCCGGCCGTAGTGATGGCTGCCCGGCACGAACAGCGTCGGGCCGTCTTCCTGCCCCGCATAGTCCGTGCAGACCCAGGAGGCGTTACACATGTGCGCGACCTGCCCGGCCCCCGGCGGGATGCCGTGGGAGTCGCTGTGGAGCCCCAAGCCCGGCGAGCCCTGGCCCTTGATGATCCAGGTCTGCCCGGAGAAGACCGCGCTTTGCCCGAGCAGCCACCGAACCAGCGCGAGGTTAACCGGGTTGATGGCCGCCTCGACGAACACCTCGTCCTCCTCCAACAGGTGCCAGCCCTTGCTCGTCTGCTCCCGCTTCACGTTCGCTGTGCGGTAGTCGCCGATCTCTATCCCGTTGCGCTTCTCGCAAGTGCGGATGATGGCGTCTCTGAGCCGCTCCACGAAGTCGTCGGCAATCCGCATCGTCTCCGGCGGCACCACCGTCATGCCATAGGCTTCAAGCTCCACGATGTGCTGGTGGAGGTCGTACTTGTCGATCTCGGCCATGAGGTTGTCGACATCGGGATAGGCGTTGTAGGAGGCAAGACCCATGGGTGCTGTTCCGTGTTGGCGAACGCCCGATCATGCAGCGTACACGGTGTGCCGTCCACTGGATGGGTGGCCTGTCGCATAATTCGCGGCGACGTAAGAGGACGCAGATGACGCCATACGAGCTCCAGCAACTGATCCGAGACGGGGAGGACTCCGGTCTCGAATTCAAGCGCGATGAGGTGACGAACTTTGATCTCGCGCGGGAAGTCACGGCGTTTCTGAACCACATGGGCGGCACGGTGTTGCTGGGCGTGGACGACGGCGGCCGAATCGTCGGCGCACAACGGCCGCGCCTGGAAGAGTGGGTGGTAGAGCTTTGCCGCGCCAAGATCGACCCGCCGGTGATCCCGTCGCTGCACTGGGTGCGGAATGCGGAGCCGGGGAGCGATGTGCTGGCGGTGCGGGTCAGCGTGGGGCCGGACAAGCCCTATGCCCGCGTTCACAACAAGCGCAGGACGTACTACGTACGCGTCGGCAGCACCTCTCGGGAGGCGAGCAGCGAAGAGCTCGAACGGATGTACCAAAGCGCGGGTCGGCTGAACTACGGCGTAAAGCCCGTTCCCGGTGCCGGCGTCGAGGAACTGGACTTGCGCCGGCTACGCGACTATCTCACCCGCGTACTTGGCGGCAGTGCGCCGGATGACGACGATACGAACGAGTGGGGAACTTTGCTCCACAATTTGGAGTTCGTTACACAAACGCCAGAGGGACTGGTTGCCACCGTGGATGGGATGTTGCTGTTCGGCACCCGTCCAAGGCGGTTTCTGCCGCAGTCCGGGATTCGAGCGATCTGCTATCCATCGCTTGCGCCGGACTACGCCACCCGCGCCGACCAGGACCTGCATGGCCCGATCGTCCCCTTGGTCGGCATCGACGGCTACCTCCTCGATCCGTCACTGGTGGACAAGGCCTGGGATTTCGTGCGCCTGAACACCACGCCGACGGCCCGCCTTGACGGCATGCGCCGCGTCGATCGCTGGCCGTTCCCGGAGGCGGTGGTGCGCGAGTGCATCGCCAATGCACTTGCGCATCGGGACTACAGCATCCGCGGCACCGATATCACCCTGAACGCGTTCCCCGACCGCCTGGAAATCGAAAGTCCTGGCAGCCTACCCAACACGATCACGGTCGAACGAATGCGAGCAGGAGTCCGCTATGCCCGCAACCAAACCCTCATGAACGTGATGCGCGACTACGGCTACGTGGATGCACGAGGCATGGGCATCCGCAACAAAGTGGTCCCAGGCATGCTTGCCCATAACGGCACGGAGCCTGAGTTTATGGCGGAGGAACATCGCCTTACGGTGCGGCTTCGGGACGATCCGCAAGCGGTTCCCCGTTAGGCGGACGGGCGACCGTGGTGCAAGGACGCACCTTGGACGAAGCAGCATTCCAAAGTTCATTTCGCCCAGCAACGACCACGGCATTCTCCAAATGGTTAGTCGGGGCGTGGCCTGCCGGCAGGCGACCGCCCAGAACGAAAGCGGATCGGACGCTGCCCCGACCTGTGGACGATAAGGGAACGAGATGGTTTCACCCTTGGATTTGCGCGGCGCGCGTTAACGTCGCACGGCATTTGTAGCAGCGTCGGCCCTCTTCAATAGCTTCGCTTGCCGTCCGAACGGCAGGTCCCGCCATGTTTCAACCGACATAAGGCGCAAGCCCAACCCGGTACCTTCGAGGAATGTTCCGCAGTTGCCGCACGCGTCGAACTGGCCTTTCGGCAGTCCTGAGCGTGCAACTCCGCAGGACGGGCATTTGCCCTGCGAGAGAATATGCGCCGCGCCGGCGCGTTGCACTTTCACTCTCACGCGACGGCCCCTCCAGAGCAAGAACTCGAAGGCTGAGTAAACGGCGACGCAGAGGGTGAACGCTCCACCGCCATAGACATCCCATACGGCCCAAGCTAGGGCACCAAGGGACACCCGACAAAGCCACCGACCGATGAACCTGTCGAGCCTTGATTTCGGTGGCGGCTCACCGGTTTTCCGCATTTTCGACTTCGCTACGGGACGTGTCCCACGCATGGCTCTTGCAATTCCAGTGGCCACCAGTTGCGCGCCCCTCGCCATGTCCCTTTCGGACTGTGATGGTCTGATTTTGTCGTCGTTCATTTGGAGAATGGAGGTCCTTTTGGGGCATCGCCCAACTTTCGACTGATAGGTTGGCTCGTCCGCCTCCGGCGTGAGTGGAATCGAACCGTCTGGTGGTAGGTCGTGATGAGAGCTCCGTCCGCGACGACGATCACCTTACCAACCAGCCGCTCGACCGCAGCGACCAACTTCCACACCGCTGGTTCTGTATGGCCGTTGCTACCTCTGCCCTTTAGTTCCCGTATGGCCCTTGCCGCCTCCCGACGCCTGAGCATGATCCGGTCAGAACCGATGTCCGTGCCATAGGCCAAGAGCAAGTCCAAGTCGCGCTTTCGAACTCCGCGCTGTGCCATGCGAGCCGCGCCGTGCCGCGTGATCGCCAAGCCACTCACGACTGCCCCTCGTTTTGGTCCTCGCCGCTAGAGGCTGAATCGATAAACAGGTCGAGGTGCTCTTGCCACCGACGCCGACTCTCGGCGGCGGCTTCGTTGCTGGCACCATCCAGCCAGTGGTGGTAGTCCTCTTCGCTTAGGCGGGCCTTCTTGCCGATGCACTCCCCAAGGTCGAGGTCACCGCGCCAGATTTGCTCGACCAACTCATCTGGAGTTGCATTTGTGCCTTCTCCAACGAGTTGCCGGAGGTTTTCGCCAGCAAACCGGTAATCGTCGACGGTCGTGCCGTCGTACGATTCCAGCTTTTCCAAGCCGTCGGGCAGGTCTTCCGTCAGCTCTCGGATGAAATAGACGAAGGGCCCTTCATCTTGGGCGGTCCAATCGATCAAGTGGCCGAAGACGTCCCGTTGGCTGACAGACTTTTCCTCGTTCGTGAGGGCGTCGTCTGCCGAGATGCTTCGAGCCATAACCACGGGTCCAAGGTGGGCGAGACTCTTCGACACGTTGGCGTCGAGCTCTTCGAAGGCAGATTCGATTTCGCTCAGTCGCTGCGACCGCGCCATCAGGCTGCGCTCGGCTAGCACGAAAAAGAGCAGCGGCGCGAGTTCAAGGACCTGGTGTTCCGGGATTCCGTAGCGGAGAGCCACGAGCTTGAGCGCAGTGCGCCCGTGTGTCCGGATACTCGCGCGGATCGGGACCCGCCCGAACAGCCTGTCCCTGGCTTCATCGCTCTCTGCTGGTGCCTTCGAGAGCTTGCTCCACGCAACGGAAAGGGCATCGCACAGGCGGTTACGGAACCGCGGACGTACCTTTGCGACCCCGCGCTCCCACCGGCTGACCGTGTCCTTGGTGCATTCGATCCTTTGGGCTAGCTGCTCCTGAGTCATTCCTCGACGTTGTCGTGCCGCTTTGAGGGCTTGGGGATCCAAATCCGTGCTCTGGTCGGTCATTGGCTTCTCCTGTCGGCGAGATTGGATACGTCGATCATCGTCACGACGCAATGTATTTCATGCAATAGGCGTTTAGTCGTCTTTTTACCCTAAAAGCATGATTTCGTGTCGTGGAATAGACTTTAAATAGGCACAGCCGTCTCTTTTGGGTATCGCGATGCTCGTACTTCACAAAGAGCCATCCGGCTTGGCTTGTTCGATCCCCGCTTTGGGGCCGTCGGTGCTACGCTGATGCGATCCGAGAGTGAGGGGTTCGATGAAGATCACGGATGTGGTGCTGGTGCGGCTCAGGCTGCCGAAGGATCCGGGCCGGAGCCGGCTGTTTCTGCGCGTGGATACCGATGAAGGGGTTTCCGGCATCTCTGAGGCAGGCCGGAGCCAGCGGCTCATGCAGGTGTTCCTCGACGAGGTGGTGAAGCCGCTCATCGTCGGGATGGATCCGTGCCAGCCTCGGGTGATCCGCGAAATCCTCGCGCTCGGCGATGGTCAGCGGGCGACGCGGTTGCCGTCGCAAGTGGTGGGGGCCGTGGACGTGGCGCTGTGGGACATCACCGGCAAGGCCGCGGGGCTGCCGCTGTATGCGGTGCTCGGCGGCGCGTTCCGCACCGAGATTCCGCTTTACTGGAGTCGCGGCAACGGCTGGCACAAGTCGCCGCAGGAAATGCTCGCGGAAGTGCAGGAGGGCTACGAGCGCGGCTTCCGGGCGTTCAAGATTCGCATGGACTGGCGCGACTACCGGCAGGACTCCGACCCGCGCAAGGACTTTGCCCTCTTCGAGGCGTGCCGGGAGTGGCTGCCTGACGAGGTGCCGCTCTCCTTCGACGCCAACAACGGCTATTCCGTTCCCACCGCCATCGAGCAGGGGCGGCGCTTCGAGCAAATTGGCATTGCCCACTTCGAGGAGCCGCTGCCGCAATACGACCTTGCGGGGCTGAAGCAAGTGGTGGATGCGCTCGACTGCGCGGTCTCTTCCGGTGAACAGGAGACCTCCGCTTGGCGCATCCGCGACATGATCCTGCTCGGCAATCCAGACATCGTGCAGCCGGATGTGCTCAACGTCGGCGGCATCTCGGAAATGCTGCGCACCTATGAGATGTGCGTGGCCGCGAACAAGGTGGTGATGCCGCACAGCCCAAACGTGGGGGCGAATCTGGTGGCGAGCCTTCATGCCTATGCGACCGTTCGCAACGCCGTGCGGCCGCACGAGTTTTCCGAGGAATTCACGGGGCCAGCGGAGGCCGTGGCTGATCTCTTCGCCGAGCCCATCATTCCGGACGGCGGCATCATCCGCCTGCCCGATCGTCCCGGACTTGGTCTGGAACTGAATCCCGACCTCACGCCGGAGTCGGACTGACGCCATGCGCATCGCCACCTGGAACGTGAACGGTTTGCGCGCACGGCTCGAGTTCGTGCTGCACTGGCTGAGGGCTCGCCAGCCGGATGTCGTAGGAATGCAGGAGACCAAGGCGTCCGACGACGACTTTCCCCACGAAGAGCTGGCAGAACTCGGCTACAAGGTGCTGAACCACGGCCAGAAAGGCTGGAACGGCGTCGCCATCGTCAGTCGCGAGGACGCCGACTTGACGACCGCCGGCTTGCCGGGGCGCGACGACGATGGCGCCCGTTTGCTGCGGGCGCGGGTGGGCGGCATCGACTTCACTACAGTCTATTGTCCCAACGGCAAGACTCTGGAGCACGCCGACTTCCCCATGAAGCTCGATTGGTTCGGCAGCCTCGGCGAGTTCCTGGACGGCGGTGTAGGTGCGGATTCCGTGCTCTGTGGCGATTTCAACATCGTGCCCGAACCCGCCGACTGCTGGCGCGGCGAGGCCGCCGACGGCACCATCTTCTGCACGGAGGAAGAACGGTCGCGCTATGGGGCGCTTCTGGAGCTTGGCTTCACCGACCTCTATCGCCAGCTTCACCCGGACACCCAGGCATTCTCGTGGTGGGACTACCGCGGTGGTGCATTCCATCGCGGCATGGGGCTGCGCATCGACATGCTTCTCGGCGGTGCGAACGTCGCCGGCCGCGTAACCCACGTCGAGATCGACCGCGAGTATCGCAAGAAGAAAGACGGCCACATCGCCTCGGACCACGCGCCGGTGTTCGCGGACCTGACGGACTGACGGGCGGCTGCTCGAAAGAGCCTTGGGGTAGGCTTGCGGGCGCGAGTACGGACCGGGGCGAGGGGAAAGTGCATGCTTGAAGACCTAAGGCTCGATGGCCGTTCTGCCGTCGTCACCGGCGGCGGGCGCGGGCTCGGCCGGGCGATGGCGAAGGCGCTCGCCAAGGCCGGCGCCAACGTCCTTGTCGCAGCACGGACGCAGGCACAGGTGGACGAAGCGGTTGCCGAGATCCGCCGCGAAGGCGGCAATGCGCTGGCGCATACAGCGGATGTGACGAGTTCTGCCCAAGTGGACGCCATGGTCGCGGCCTGCGTGCGCGAGTTCGGTGCCATCGACATCATGGTTGCCAACGCCGGCGGTGGCGGCGTACAGGGCGACTGGCCGTTCTGGGAGTATCCGGACGACGCCTTCGAGACGGTGCTCGCAACCAATCTCAAGAGCAACTTCTACTGCGGTCGCGCGGCGGCACGCTACATGGTGGAGCGGGGCGAGGGCGGGGTCATCATCAACACGTCCTCCGGCACGGCTCTCCGGGGCAATCGCTCGTTTGCCTACCCCACCGCCAAGGGCGGCCAGATCAGCCTCACCAAGAGCATGGCGACGATGCTCGGTCCCGAAGGCATCCGCGTGAACGTCATCGTGCCGGGCTTCGTCGCCCAGCAGCCGGCCAGAGATGAGCGCGAAGCCGCGACGCGAAAGCAGCGTGGGGCGCGGATTCCGGTGCGGCGCATCGGCGAGTGGTGGGAACTGGGCCCGCTGGCCGTGTATCTCGCCTCCGATGCATCGCGCTACGTCACTGGGCAGATGTTCATCATCGACGGTGGCGGCCTTGCCGGCGGCATCGGCCCCACCGGGTTTGTGCCGGAGCACGCTGGCGAGGCGGAGGGGGCGGGCTGATGGACCACTTCGAGCTCGATGGTTGCCGGGCACTGTTGCTCGGTGCCGGGTCGCCCGCCGGCGGTGCCATTGCCGATGCCTATCGGGAAGCGGGTGCAGAGGTGGTCGAGGTCGATCGCATCGATCCGGCGGCTGAGCCCTTCGACGTGCTCGCCATCGCTCGGGATGCGTTCGAGGCGCAGCCCATTGCGGATGTGGACGATCAGGCACTCGGCAAGGTGATGGCGACCAACTTCGGCGAGGTGTTTGCCGCTGTTCGCGCGGCCCGGGGCGTCATCCGCAATCCGGGGCGCATCGTCATCGTCACCAGCGTCCTTGGCGAACGGGGTCTCGCCAACTGCACCGCCTATGCCGCAGCACAAGGCGCGGTGCATAACTTCATCCGTGCCGCTGCGCAGGAGTTCGCACCGGCGGGCATCTCGGTCAACGGCATCGCCCTTGGCTGGATGGACTGGATGGACGACCGCATCGATCCGACCGATCCGGAAGCCGCTCGCGCAGTGCGCTTCACCATCCTCAAGCGCGCCGGGGCTGCCGCCGAGATCGGCCCGCTGGCCGTCTGGCTGTCCGGCAGCGGCGCCGGCTTCGTGACCGGGCAGATATTCACGGCCGATGGCGGTTTGACCGCGCATCTTTGAACACACGAGTCCCCAGGCAAGGAGCGAGAGCATGAAGGCAACTTGGAACGGCACGACCATCGCCGAGAGCGACGACACGGTGGTGGTGGAGGGCAATCACTACTTCCCGCGTTCATCGGTGGCCGACGAGTTCCTGACGACGAGCGACACCGAGACGTTCTGCCCGTGGAAGGGCACCGCGAGCTACTACAACGTGGTCGTGGACGGCGAGACCAACGCCGATGCGGCCTGGTACTACCCCGCGCCGAAGGACGCCGCCGCCGAGATTCTAGACCGGGTCGCGTTTTGGCATGGCGTGGAGGTGTTGCCCTAGGCCCGTCGTCCCCTGACCCGGGCCCACCCTGTGAGTCAACGACGCGGGCTACCCCTGCG
>VXPR01000229.1 GCA_009839405.1 Gammaproteobacteria bacterium | reverse complement strand
GCAGGCAGCGGCGCTTCAGGGCGTCGGAGATCTCGCGGGTGTTGTTGCTGGTGAGGAAGACGATGGGGGGGTCGCGGTGTGCCTTGACGGTGCCGATCTCCGGGATCGAGACCTGGAAATCGGAAAGGATTTCGAGCAGGAGCGACTCGAACTCGTGATCGGACTTGTCCACCTCGTCGATGAGCAGCACGCAGCCTTCCTCTTCCCGCAGTGCTTTCAGGAGCGGGCGCGGCTCAAGGAACTCCTCCGAGAAGAAGATGTCGCCGAACTCGTGCAGTCGGGTGACGGACTCGGCAAAGCCCTGGGCGCCTTGCAGCACCTCGTCGAGGGTTTCCTTCAGCACCTGGGTGTAGAGGAGCTGCTTGCCGTATTTCCACTCATAGATGGCCTTGGCCTCGTCCAAGCCCTCGTAGCATTGCAGGCGGATGAGTGGCAGGGCGAAGAGTTCCGAGGTGGTCTTGGCGAGTTCGGTCTTGCCGACGCCGGGGGGGCCTTCGATCAAGACGGGCTTGCGGAGGTGAAAGGCGAGATAAACCGCCGTGGCGATCTGGTTGCTGCAAATGTAGCGGTGATCCTCGAAGCTGACCTTGAGGGTATCCACCGACTCGGTAAGTTGCGCGATGTCTGTCACTCGTCCTCCGGCTAGACCGTGCCCCGCGTGCGACTCTGCAAGTGCGAAGCGCAAACGAGCCATTATCCCGACCTCGCCGGTGGATGTATATGGCGGATTTCCCGGCCTCCCCGTAGCCCCTTGTCGCATGCGTGCTTTGGGCGCGTTTGGCAGCTATCGGCTTTGTGCAATAGGCGTTTGCGTTGCCCCTTTACAATTCGCGCCTTTGCGCACGGGAGCCATTGATGCCGCGTCCTCTCGACGGAGTGCTGGTCGTCGCCCTCGAGCAAGCCGTGGCGGCGCCGCTTGCCACGTGTCGCCTTGCCGACGCCGGCGCTCGCATCATCAAGCTCGAACGCCCGGAAGGGGACTTCGCCCGGGACTACGACACCGCCGCCAACGGCCAGTCCACCTACTTCGCGTGGGCCAATAGGGGCAAGGAATCCCTCACCGTCAACATCAAGGACGCGGCGGACCGCGACCTCGTGCTGCGCATCCTCGCCAAGGCCGATGTCTTCGTGCAGAACCTGGCCGTGGGCGCGGCGGCTCGGGCTGGCCTCGGCAGCGATGAGCTGCGCGCGCGCTTCCCACGCCTCGTCACCTGCGACATCTCCGGCTATGGCGAGAGCGGCGCCTATGCCGACATGAAGGCATACGACCTCTTGGTGCAGGCGGAATCCGGCCTCGTCTCCATCTCCGGCGCACCGGGGGAGTACGGCCGCGTGGGCGTTTCCGTTTGCGACTTCGCCTCGGGCATGGCGGCAGCCCTCGCCATCAACGAAGCGCTGGCGCTGCGGGAACGCACCGGCACGGGCTCCGCCATCAAGCTTGCGCTGTTCGACGTGATGGCGGAGATGATGACGGTGCCGCTCCTGCACCACGACTACGCCGACAACGCGCCCGAGCGCGTGGGCCTTGCGCATCCCAACATCACGCCTTACGGGGGCTTCCAGACATCCGATGGCGCGACGCTGGTGATTTCCATCCAGAACGAACGCGAATGGGTGGCGCTCGCGAGCGAAGTGATGGAACGCCCAGACGTGGCAAGCGACCCCCGCTACGCCGGCAACAGCGCCCGCACCGAGCGCCGAGCCGAAGTGGACGGCATGGTGCAATCCTGCTTCTCGCGCTTCACCCGCAAGGAAATGGAAGCGCGGCTGCGTGCGGCGCGCATCGCCTATGGCACGGTGAATGACGTGGCAGGGCTATCGGAACACGCGGCCTTGCGGCGGTGGACCATCGATAGCGAGACGGGGCCGGTGCAGATGCCGGCGCATCCGGATGCCGGGCGGGCGCAGCCGCCATCACGACTTCCTGGACTGGGCGAGCACGATCGGGCGATTCGGGAAGAGTTTTCCTCGTAATCGAGCTTCGCGTAGACAAGGGCCTCTCGGGTGCGCCTAGAGGGGCATCGGCCCCCTTTCCAAATCAATCGCTTGCGGGTAGTTTGCAGGGCTTTGCCAAGACCGAAGGAAACCGCGATGCCCTCCCGCCGCAAGCTGATCGAACTCGATGCCAACGAAGTGCGCGACTACCTCATAGCCGAGAAGACCCTCATCATCGTCTCCAACGGCAATCGCGGCTATCCGCACGCGATGCCCATGTGGTTCGCGGTGGATGACGAAGACGCCATCGTCTGCACCACCTTCCGCAAGAGCCAGAAGGTGCTCAACTGGCAACGCGACCCGAAGGCGACGCTGCTGGTGGAAACCGGCGAGGAATACGCCGAGCTCAAAGGCGTGATGATCTACGCAAGCTGCGAGATTGTGGACGAACTGGAGGCGGTGAAGGACACGCTGGCGGCCATCAACTCCAAGGGGCGGGAGCTAGGCGACGGCGAGTGGGCGAAGCTGCGCGAGGCGGTGTCTGGCACGGCGCCCAAGCGCGTGGTGCTGCGGTTCAAGCCGGAGCGGTACATCACCTGGGATCATTCGAAGCTTGGGGGGCGGTATTGAGGCACGGAAAACGCCGCGACCGGGCCGTTTCCCGAGAACAATGCCTCGTGCAGGCCATTTTCAGCCATTTCCTACGTTAGTCGGGCGAAAGCCTGACTTTTTTATCCTTTTGACCCGGCCACAATGCCCCTCGATTCATTCACGCAAATCAAAAGGAGGAAAGCATGAAGAATCGCATTGCAGCAGCAGTTCTGGCCGTCGGTGGTATCGCAACGTCCGTAGGAGCGTTCGACGCTGAGGTGGCAACGTTGACACCGATGGCCGAACTCGGGTACGGCGTGGTCGCACTCGGCACGGACAACGGAATGGCGCAAAACGCCGGTGCTGGCGGCGGCGGTGCCGCCGGTGGCCTTGCGGCGGCGTGGCTTGGCGCGAAGATCGGCGGCAAGGTGGGTGCCGTGGTCGGTGGGCCTTGGGGACTCATCGCGGGCGCCGCGATTGGCGCTGCCTGAAGCACGTTCAAGCTTCTGAGAGGGAGAGCGCCACTGTGGTGTATACAATCGTAGGTGTCGCGATTGCGAGCCTGGCCTTCGGCTTGCTAGTCGCTGTGCGACAGAAGACCGCGAACACTAGATCGGACTCCCTCGACATCGTCGCGGTCATAGGCGGGCTCGTGTTCTTGGCCTCGCTTGTGGCCGCGGCAACGCCACCCTTCTTGGCCGCATTGGAGCTTCTCAGCGCCTCCCTCCCACCGGAGGGATGGCGACGGGGCGCTGCCCTCGGTGCATTGATAGGCGTGGTGATGTTCTTCTCGACGCGAGTGCTAATTGGGGATCTGTTGGCCTCTGTCGTCCTGTGGACGACACGCAGGGAAAACGAGGATGCCCAACCACTCGCCACAATCGTCCAAGACCGGCTCATTCACGGGGCGGTGTTTGCGGGCCTCTTCGCCGCCTTTTTCTCCCTAATCGGCGGCTTCGACATCGCTTGGGTGCTCTACCTAGGGCTCGCGATACTCGTCGCGTCGTTGCCGATCTATCAAGGCCAGATCCATCCTTGGATCGAGTATCGAAAGGCAAGAGAGATCAGCGACGACGAGTTGCCGGAAATCAGGACCTGGTTGTGCGAAGCCTGCGAGGGCCGCGAAATGCCCCGATTCAAGATTCGGGTCCGGGAAACCGACCTGAACAACGCCATGGCCACGGCAGGCATGTTTGGCCACCTAGTTGTATTGGGCGGTGGGCTGCTCAAGAACATGGAACCGCATGAGTTGAAGGCTATCCTCGCCCACGAGATCGCCCATGTCGTGAACCGCGACATGCTTTGGCTGACGCTCATCGCCATCGCAGGAACGGCCTGCTACATCACCTGGCTAAACGTCGTATCGCCGGGCCCTATCATGTTGCAGGGCGGCATTCACATCGTAGCGGGACTAGGCCTGTTCCTGCTCGGTGCCGCCATCTCGTTCTACCCATTGCCGGCGATCTTCTCCCCACGCCTCGAGTTCCGAGCCGACCGGGTCGCCGCCACAATGCTGGGCGACACCCGCGCGCTCGCCAGCGCACTGACAAAGATGTCCGAGTTGACGGAAATGCCGTTGGACCAGGGGACCTGGACGCATCCAAGCTACAAGGCGCGACTCGAGGCCCTAGCCAAAATCCAAGAGCGCCTGCCCGAGTAATCAGCAAGGCAGCCCAGCGGAGGAGGCATTCTGCGTCCCCTTCCGCGTCGGGCGCGTCTTCTCGTCGAACTTCCTTCAACGCGCATGTCGGTGCCCCAAGGAAGGCAGCATGCCCTCCTTCCGAATCCCTCCTGTCCGGCTCTGACGCGTTTTCCGGCTCCA
>VXPR01000300.1 GCA_009839405.1 Gammaproteobacteria bacterium | reverse complement strand
GCCGGGTCGGCTGCCCCCGCCGTCACTACCCGTCCGCCCTCCGCCCCACACACCGCCACCCCCTCCCCCCACCCCCCCCCCCCCCCCCCCCCCCCCCCCCGCCGGGACGGGACAAGCCCGTCCCTACGAGCGGCGTCCAGCGTTGGAGTGCTCGCCTAGGTTGCGCCGGATGCGTGGCTACTCAGATCGGAGGGTCGCGTCGAGGAACTGCCCCCAATCGTCATCGTAGGGGTGAACGCGGAATGCCGCCTCGCTTCCGCGTGTCAGTCGGCGCCCTTCATTCGCCCACTCGAAAAGCGAACCCTCGAGATTGATCACGTTTTCCACTCCTTGCCGCTGCAGCCGGGCAACGAGGCGCGAAGAGCGATACCCCACGGAACAGTACACGACGACGGTCGAGCGCCCCCGGTCGGCACGAATGGCCTTCAGCGCCGTGTGGACGTAGGGAGCGTGCATGGCCCCGGCAAGGTGGCTCACCTGGAACTCCTCGGCAGATCGCGCATCAAGGAGCAAGACCGGCTGGCCGCGGTCGATCCTCTCGGCAAGCTGCGCCGTTGTCATATGGGCAACGCCGTGGAATTCCTCGCGGATGTCGGCGAGCAGGCGGCGCCAACCTTCACCGTCCGCCCGCGCGTGAATGCACGGCGCAACAATCGCCGCCAACAGCACAATGCCAACGCCCCGCCACCACCTAGACGGCTGTCGGTGGCTTGGGCTGGGGCAGGAGGCGAAGAGCATCGGCGCGGAACTCTCGAAGGCTGCCCTGCAACAATAGGACGCCTTCGCGGCTTGCGTCCAGCCTTGTGCAGGGGCCACCGGCTTTGCCACGGTGACATGCATCCGCTGCGGTCCTCCGTGCTCGCTGTGGCACAATCAGAAAATGCCCTTCGCGCTTCACGAACGCTTGGCCGCCGACACCCTGCCCGTCGCGGAACTCGGCCTGTGCACGCTGCTCCTGATGCAGGATCATCGATTTCCCTGGACCATTCTGGTGCCCCAGCGGCCTGATCTGCGCGACTACCACGACTTGCCGCGCGAGGACGCCATGCAGGCGTTCGACGAAGTAACCCTCGTCTCCCGCGCCATCGCGGACGAGTTCGGAGCCCACAAGCTCAACGTGGCGGCGCTTGGCAATCAGGTGCCGCAGTTGCACATCCACGTGATCGGCCGCTTCGCAGAAGACGACGCTTGGCCGGGGCCCGTGTGGAATGCTGGGCCGGTCGAGAACCCCAACCTAGCCCTCGTCGAGGACTGGCGAGAGCGTCTGCGCACCCGCATCGGCTGATCGAACGGCGTCCGTCTTCAGTAGAATGCCCGCCGCTTAAGGATGGGGAGCGGCATTGACGGTGTCTAGGGCAGTCAGGGCCGGCGAAGCTCCGGCAGGGAACGAAGAGTGGGTTGACGCGGTAATCGTGGGTGCCGGGTTCGCCGGCATGTACATGCTGCATCGCCTGCGCAACGCCGGTTTCCGGGTTCGCGTCTTCGAGACGGGCGATGGCGTGGGCGGCACTTGGTATTGGAACCGCTACCCCGGCGCCCGCTGCGATGTCGAAAGCATGGAGTATTCCTACGGTTTCTCCGAGGAGCTGCAGCAGGAATGGGAATGGACGGAGCGCTACTCCGGCCAACCGGAAATCCTCCGCTACGCCAACCACGTGGCGGACCGCTTCGACCTGCGCCGCGACATCTCCTTCAACACCCGCGTCACGAACGCGCACTTCGATGAGAACGCCAAACGCTGGCGCGTCGAGACCGACAAAGGCGATGTCGTCTCCGCCCAGTTCTGCATCATGGCAACCGGTTGCCTATCCTCGGCCAACCTGCCCGACTTCCCCGGCCGCGACAGCTTCACCGGCGACACCTACCACACCGGCCGCTGGCCGCACGAGCCAGTGGACTTCACCGGCAAGCGCGTGGGCATCATCGGCACCGGCTCCTCTGCCATCCAGGCCATCCCGGTCCTCGCAGAGCAAGCGAAGCACCTTACGGTCTTCCAGCGCACCCCCAACTACTCCATCCCCGCCCGCCACGAACCGCTAGACCCAAACCGAGTGGCCGAGATCAAGGCCGACTACGCGGGCCTGCGCGAGCGCAACTACCGAATGCCGGCCGGCTTCGGCTCCATGATGCCAAGCAATGACGGCACGGCGCTCGAGGACGACGCCGAAGTGCGGCGTTCGAACTATGAAGAACGCTGGGAACGCGGCGGCTTCACATTCCTTGGCGCCTACGCCGACCTCCTATCCAACCGCGAAGCCAACGAGACCGCGGCAGGGTTCGTTCGCGAACGCATCCGCGACATCGTGGGCGACCCCAAGACGGCAGAGCTCCTCTCACCGGACAACGTGATCGGCTGCAAGCGCCCGTGCCTCGACACCAACTATTTCGAGACCTACAACCGCGACAACGTGACCCTCGTGAACGTGCGCGACAACCCCGTCGAGCGCATCACGCCGAAGGGCGTGGTGACGGACGGCCAAGAATACGAACTCGACAGCCTCATCTTCGCCACCGGCTTCGACGCCATGACCGGCGCCCTGCTCAACATCGACGTGCGGGGCCGCGGCGGCCAGACGCTAGACGACAAGTGGTCTGCGGGACCGCGCACCTACCTCGGCCTGTCGACCGTGGGCTTCCCCAACATGTTCATGATCTCGGGCCCCGGCAGCCCGTCGGTGCTCACCAACATGATCACGTCGATCGAGCAGCACGTCGTGTGGATTCACGACTGCCTCGTGTACCTGCGCGAAAAGCGCCTCGCCACCATCGAAGCCACACCCCCGGCAGAGGACGCCTGGGTCGACCACGTCAACGCGGTGGCGGACCTAACGCTCTACCCAACCTGCAACTCCTGGTATCTCGGCAAAAATATCCCCGGCAAGCCCCAAGTATTCATGCCGCTGATCGGCTTCCCGCCATACGTGGAAAAGTGCGACGCCGTAGCCGCCGGAGGTTACGAGGGGTTCGAGCTCGATAGCGCGCCATAGCCGCGGGTACCCTGCTGCACGGGAATCCACTAGAACCGCAGCAAAGGAGAAGTGGACCCACGTCGCCATGCTCGCAACCGGCTGCGAGAGGAAGCCGCGCCGCCGTAGTACCTCGAACACGGATCGTGCGTGCCAGAACGGGTTGTGAAGGAGGATGCCGGCGAGCATCTCGCTCGTGCGGATGAACGCTTGCTCGAAGTCGATGAACTGGCTGATTGCGCCATCGTTGATGAAGACGTTGGACGCATTCCAACGCGGGTCGAGCGGCCACGAGTGGTAGGCTCTGCCGTGAGTGCGGTGCAGGATCCATGGATGGCTTGGAGGCTGGGAACGGTCGTGGCCGCGCTTGCGCTGCTCCTTGCGCTGCCGGGCGTCGCGGCAGAAGCCAAGACGCCGCCCCTGATTGAAGAAGTGATCGTCACGGCCGCCAAGCGGGAGCAGAGCCTCTACGATGTGGCAGCGTCCCTCAGCGTCTTCGCCGGCGATCATCTGGGCGACCGCGGCATCGCCGACCTCGTCGATGTCGGCAAGTTCGTTCCGAACCTGAACGTCACCACCTTTTCCGCCGGCCACACCTCGTCCGCCAACCCGTTCGTGCGCGGCATCGGCATGCAAGACCACCTCATCACCACCGATCCGGGCGTCGGCGTGTACGTGGATGGGGTCTATCTCGGTCGCCAGGTGGGCCAGCACTGGAATCTCGCCAACATCGAACGCATCGAGGTGCTGCGCGGGCCCCAGGGCACGTTGTATGGGCGCAACTCCATCGGCGGTGCCATCAACATCGTCACCTCGGCGCCGGGAACCGATCCCGGCACCCGTGTCAGGGTGCGCCTCGGCTCCCGGGGCCGCATCGACGCTGCCGTCCACCATGACGGGCACCTGTCGGACGTGGCGGCTGTGACGCTCTCGGGCGGCATCACCCGGCGCGGCGGCGTCGGCGAGTTCGTCAACATTCCCGCTGCGAACAGGGACGTTGGGGAAATGCGGGAACTGTCGGCGCGTTTGGCACTCGCGTGGCAGCCTTTGCCGGCGCTTGTCCTGCGCCTCGTGGCGGACGCGAACGACGGCGACAGCGGCCTGAACCCATACACCACGCTGATCGACGAAGTTCCTGGCGCCGTGTTCGCGGCCGGCTACCGCAACGCCGACATCGCCGCCGACCCATACGACAACAACACGGGCCAGGCGAACCAGGTGCGGGTCACCAATGCCGCCCGGGGAGTCTCCGCGACTGCGGAGTGGAGCTTCGCCGAGGGCCTGACCGCAAGGGCCATCGGCAGCGTCCGCCGCTCCGAGTACACCGCCGGCCTCGACGACGACGGCTTCATCGACGATTTCTTGAGCTTCCCGGAACGAGGCGCTG
>VXPR01000544.1:3715-4357 GCA_009839405.1 Gammaproteobacteria bacterium | reverse complement strand
AGACAGGGCTCGACGAGGTAACCGTGGTCGGCCATTCCATGGGGGGCTCCGTTTCGCTGGCGTACACCGGCCTTTATCCCCACAGCGTGCGCAAACTGGTGAGCATCGAGGGCATGGGCGCCTCCCCGCTCGGAGACGACTCGACTCCGGGGCACGAGCGCCTGCATGAATGGGTCAACAGCCTGCGCGATCTTTCCGGTCGCACCCCGCGCCGCTATCCGAGCCTGGAAGAGGCGTTCCATCGCATGCAGCGCGCCAACCCGCACCTTTCGGAGGAACAGGCGCGACACCTGACCATTCACGGCAGCAACCAGAACGAAGACGGCACCTACAGCTGGAAGTTCGACAACTACATGCGGGCATGGTCGCCCATCGGCATCTCGCCGCGGCAGACGGTGGGCCTGTATCGGCGGATCACGTGCCCGGTGCTGTTGCTGCACGGAGTCGAGTCCTGGGCTTCGGACCCCAAGGAGGATGGTCGCCTGGACCACTTTCAGGACGCCCGCTCCATCGGCATCGAGGACGCCGGCCATTGGGTGCACCACGACCAGCTCGAGCGTTTCCTCGAAATCCTGACCGGGTTTCTTGCGGAGCCCTCGGACGACGGAGTTTCCTCCGGCCCTTGATGCGGACGGATGGAAC
>VXPR01000544.1:0-3705 GCA_009839405.1 Gammaproteobacteria bacterium | reverse complement strand
GGATGGAACCATGCATTCCGGTCGCCAGGCAGCGCCCCTAGCAACGCCCCTCTTGGCCGCGAGCCGAAGAAGCGGCGGGGTCTCATCGACAGGGCGATCGCGCAAAACGCGTTTGACGAGAGCACGCCCAAGCTTGCCGCCCATCGCCGGTGATGCGCGTGCTTGACCCGCGGGGCGAACTCCCGCGAGTCGCCCGCGCCATCCATGCTGCATCCGGCCGCGGCGTGCTATACGTCACGGGCGGCGGCGCGGGGATGCTGGCGGCGTTGCTCAGCGAACCCGGCGCGTCCGCCACGGTATTGGAAGCGGGCATTCCCTACGCGGAACAGGCGCTCAAGGAGCTGCTCGGCGCACGTCCCGAACAATCCTGCAGCCCAGCCACTGCCCGCGATCTCGCCATGCGCGCCTTTCTCAGGGCACGGCAGCTTGGCGGCGGATTCGGCTTTGCGATTACCGCGAGCCTCGCAACCACCGTGGCGAAGCGTGGTGCACATCGCGCCCATGTGGCATTCCAGGATGCGGACCGGACGCGCACCTGGAGCATGGAGTTCGTCAAGCAAGGTGCGGTGCGGGCGCAGGAAGAGGAGGCATTGTCCGACCTCGCGCTACGAGCCCTCGCGGCATCGCTCGGCATTGGGGAGGCTCCGGCGCGCGGCTACCAGGAGGTCATCGGCACGGCTGAACAGACGGGCCTGATTCTCGGCACGCTAACGCACGTCGGCACGTCCGCACCCGCCATTCTCCCTGGTGCCTTCAATCCTTTGCACGCCGGGCACCGCGCCATGCGAGCGGATGCCGAGTGCCGGCTTGGGCAACGCGTTGCCTATGAGCTCTGCATCGCGAACGTGGACAAGCCACCTCTCAACCACCACGACATTGCATCCCGGTTGCAGCAGTTCGACCCAGACGAAGTGGTGCTCACGAGCACGCCCACGTTCCTCGCCAAGGCCCGCGCCTTGGGGCCCGTCACGTTCGTGGTCGGCACTGACACCATCGCCCGTATCGCAAAGCCGCGCTACTACGAGGCCGGCAACACGGCCGCCCGCGACTCGGCAGTGGCGGAACTCACGTCTATTGGCTGCCGCTTCCTGGTCTATGGACGCACCACGCGCCTGGGGTTCACCGCCCTCCAAGACGTTGCTCTTCCACAAGCCCTGCGAGAGCTCTGCACCGGCGTAACCGAGGCGGACTTCCGCATGGACGTCTCGTCGTCCGAACTACGCGCCGAGGGCCAACGTTTGCCGGGCTAGAGCACCCCCAGGAGCCCGGAACCAACCTCCGCAAAGCGCCCGGACAGACAAAACGCTCCCAACAGGCCCGGACAGGCAAACGCCATCATGCGCCGGACAGGCAAACGCATGCGGGACAGGCAAACGCATGCGGCACCGTCCGGACAGGCAACACACGCCCGCAGGCAAAGGCCCTCTCGCCAAAGCACGCTCTCGCCCGCACTCTCGTCCCGGACCGCACTCTCGCCCCGGACAGGCAAACGCACGTCGGGCAGACAGGCAAACGCACGTCGGGAGGGAATGCGTCGCCACATGCCCCTTCCAGGTCCACATGTCCGGAGTGCGGGTGACGCGTACACTTCCGAATCCACGCTTGCCGATTGCCCTGAGGGAAGCGATCGCCTTTGCGTGGGAACGGCGACGCGCCTGGGAGAGGGACTTGAACGCAGCGAATCAACGGGGCACCGGTGGCAGTTCGGCCGAGAACACAGCCGAAACTGCCAACGCCTCGACGAGCGTAGGTGCGGCAAAGGGCGAGCGAGCCGGGGCGGGTTTGGTGCCACCCATCACACGGCCCGGCATTTTCCATCTCGCATTCCCATCGATCCTTGCCAACCTCCTTTATGCGGTTGTAGCGATGGTTCAGACCAAGTTCGTGGGCGAACTCGGCGCCGAAGCGGTCGCCGCGGTGGGCGTCGGGCAGCGCGTCTTCTTCGCCTTGCAGGCGGTGTTGATGGCGATCAGCGCCGGCACTACGGCACTCGTGGCGAGGGCCTGGGGTGCCGATGACCGCACCGAGGCCAGTCGGGTGACGATGGCCAGCCTCGCCGTGGGGGGCGCCTTCGCCATCGCGCTGACGCTGCCCGGCTTTTTGGCGGCTCGGCCCGTGGCGTCCATTTTCGGCCTGGACGCGGCAACCATCGAACTCGCCGCGTCCAACGTTCGTTGGATGTCGCTCTTCAACGTCGCCTTCGCCATCAACATGGTGCTTGGCTCGGCACTGCGCGCCGCCGGCGACGCGTGGTCGCCGCTATGGGTCGGTGCCGGCGTGAATGTCGTCAACATCCCGTTGCTCTTCCTCCTCGTGTTCGGCCTTTACGGCGTCCCGGCGATGGGAGTGGCTGGCGCCGCCTTCGCCGGCGGCGTGTCGTTCACGCTCGGTGGTCTCGTGATGCTCGTAATGTGGATCAAGCAAGCCTTTCGCCTGCGCTACGTGAGCAATGGCTGGTATCGACGGGAACGCTTCGCCCGGCTGCTGCAGATCGGCTATCCGGCCGGCTTGGAGATGCTGGTGTTTCAGGCCGGCTTCTTCATCTTTCTCATGCTCATCGGCAACTACTACGGCACGGAAGCATTCGCGGCCATGAGCGTAGGCGGCAACCTGATGATGGTGTGCTTCGTGGTTGGGTTTGGCTTTTCCATCGCCGGCTCCACGCTCGTGGGGCAGCATCTTGGCGCAGACGACCACGAGGGTGCCGTGCGCAGCGGCTGGCGCTCGCTTTGGTACGCCGTGTTGTCGATGGGATCGCTTGGTGCGGTTGTGGCGTGGCACGCCCCGTCACTCGCGGCGTTCTTCCTTGGCGATGAGCCGGTGACGATCGCCCACACGATTCACATGGCCTGGATCATGGCCGCTATCACTCCACTGTTCGCGGTGGAGTTCGCCATCGGCGGCGCCCTGCGCGGTGCTGGCGACACGCGCTTCCCGCTAATGGCGACCCTGATTGGCCTGATCGGCGCCCGCTGCGGCTTGGCAATCCTGTTCACGTTGCTCGGATGGCCGGTGGGTTGGGTGTACGCGGCGATGGCTGGCGAGTACATCGTCAAGGCCGCCATGCTGCTCGGGCGCTTCCGCTCCGGTCGCTGGAAGACCATCGCCCCGATTCCGCGCGCGGCTCACTGACAGGCGCTTGCGACATAGGCGCAAAGGAGCCCAATAGTCCATGCCGGAACTGCCCGACCTCACCGTGTACATCGATCATTTGCGCCGACGGATCGTCGGCACCGCGCTGCAGGGCATTCGCATCGGCAGTCCGTTCGTGCTGCGCTCGGTGACGCCCACCGTGGAGGAGGTGCGGGAAAGGCGGGTGGAGGGCGTGACAAGGATCGCCAAGCAAATCGTCATGGAGCTCACAGGCGAAACCTTCGTCGTACTGCACCTGATGATCGCGGGCCGCCTGCGCTGGCATGAAGCAGGCCGGGCGCTACCCAAGCGCAACGGCCTTGCGGCATTCGACTTCGATGCGGGCACGTTGATCTTCACCGAAGCGAGCCGCAAGAGACGCGCTTCTCTGCGGCTGGTCGCTGGGCGCTCGGCACTGGAGGAGCTGAATCCGGGCGGTCTCGAAGTCTTCGACATCGATCTCGCCGACTTCGCCGAACGATTGCGTGCCACGCCTCACACCGTAAAGCGAGCGCTGACCGACCAGCGAGTGTTCGCCGGCATCGGCAACGCCTATTCCGATGAGATCCTGTT
>VXPR01000132.1 GCA_009839405.1 Gammaproteobacteria bacterium | reverse complement strand
CCACCGGCTCGCCGTTGTCGTCGAAGGGCATGTCCTCCACCGGCATGATCACCGAAATGACGCCCTTGTTGCCGTGCCGCCCGGCCATCTTGTCGCCCGGCTGGATGCGGCGCTTGATGGCGAGATAGACCTTGACGTACTTGAGCACGCCCGGCGCGAGATCGTCGCCGCCTTCGAGCTTGGACTTCTTGTCCTCGAACACGGCATCGAGCGCGGCGCGGCGATCCTTGAGCTGCTTCTCCGCCTTCTCGAGCTGGTTGTTCAAGGCGTCGTCTGCCATGCGGATGCGGAACCAGTCGTCGCCCGGCAGTCCGTCGAGCCACTCCTCGCTCACCGCATCGCCCTTGTCAAGACCGGGCGCGCTTGCGACCTCCTTGCCTCGCAGCGCCTGCCGCAGGCGGCCGAAGGTGGCGCCCTCGACGATGCGGTATTCGTCGTCGAGGTCCTTGCGCACCTCGTCGAGCTCCTGGCGTTCGATGGCAAGCGCTCGCTGGTCCTTCTCGATGCCGTCGCGGGTGAACACCCGCACGTCGATGACCGTGCCCTTGACGCCGGTGGGAACCCGCTGCGACGTGTCTTTCACGTCCGACGCCTTCTCGCCGAAGATGGCGCGCAGGAGCTTTTCTTCCGGCGTCAGTTGGGTTTCGCCCTTGGGCGTCACCTTGCCGACCAGAATGTCGCCCGCCACCACCTCGGCGCCGACATAGACGATGCCGGATTCGTCGAGCTTGGAGAGCGCCCCTTCGCCCACGTTGGGGATGTCCGGGGTGATCTCCTCCGGCCCGAGCCGCGTGTCCCTAGCGATGCAGGTGAGTTCCTGAATGTGGATGCTGGTGAAGCGATCCTCCTGAACCACCCGCTCGGAGACGAGGATGGAGTCCTCGAAGTTGTAGCCGTTCCACGGCATGAAGGCGATGCGCATGTTCTGGCCGAGCGCCAGTTCGCCGTTGTCGATGGAAGGCCCATCGGCGAGGATGTCGCCAGAGGCGATCACGTCGCCGCGCTTGACCAGCGGCCGCTGGTTGATGCACGTGTTCTGGTTCGAGCGCTTGAACTTGGTGAGGTTGTAGATGTCGACCCCAGCCTCGCCGGCCGTGGTTTCGGCATCGTCCACCCGAATCACCACCCGCGCCGCGTCCACCGAATCCACCACGCCGCCGCGACCGGCGATCACGCAGACGCCGGAATCCCGCGCCACGTGGCGCTCGATGCCGGTGCCCACCAAGGGCTTCTCCGTGCGAATCGTCGGCACCGCCTGGCGCTGCATGTTGGAACCCATGAGTGCCCGGCTGGTGTCGTCGTGCTCGAGGAACGGGATCAGCGCCGCCGCCACGGACACCACCTGCTTGGGCGAAACGTCCATGAAGTTGACGTTCACCGGCGCCGAGCGCGTGAACTCGTTCTGGTGGCGCACCTCCACGAGTTCGTCGGTGAGGTTGCCCTTCTCGTCGAGTGCCGAGTCGGCTTGGGCGATGACGTATTCCGCCTCGTCGATGGCCGACAGATACTCGATCTCGTTCGTGGCGCGACCGTCCACCACCTTCCGATACGGCGTCTCCAGGAAGCCGTACTCGTTGGTGCGCGCATAGGTCGCGAGCGTATTGATCAGGCCAATGTTCGGCCCTTCCGGCGTCTCGATGGGGCACACCCGGCCGTAGTGCGTCGGATGCACGTCCCGCACCTCGAAGCCGGCCCGTTCCCGCGTCATGCCGCCGGGGCCGAGCGCGGACACCCGCCGCTTGTTGGTCACTTCCGACAGCGGGTTGTTCTGGTCCATGAAGGTGGAAAGCTGGCTGGAGCCGAAAAATTCCTTCACCGCCGCCGCCACCGGCTTGGCGTTGATCATGTCTTGCGGCTGCAACTGGTCTGCCTCCGCCATCGACAGCCGCTCCTTCACCGCGCGCTCGACCCGGATGAGGCCGACGCGGAACTGGTTCTCCGCCATCTCGCCGACCGACTTCACGCGCCGGTTGCCCAGGTGGTCGATGTCGTCCACCGAGCCCTTGCCGTTGCGGATCTCGATCAGCGCCGCCAGCACGTCGACGATGTCGTCCGGGGTCAGGATGCCTTCGCCGGTGATGCTGTCGCGGCCCAGCCGGCGGTTGAACTTCATGCGTCCCACCGCGGAAAGGTCGTAGCGTTCCGGCGCGAAGAAGAGGTTGCCGAACAGGTTCTCCGCCGCCTCCTTGGTGGGCGGCTCGCCGGGCCGCATCATGCGGTAGATCTCCACCAGCGCTTCGAGCTTGGTGCGGGTGGGATCGATGGCCAGCGTGTCGGAGATGTACGAGCCGCAGTCGAGCTCGTTGGTGTAGATGGTCTCGATGGTGGTGATGCCGGCGTCCACGAGCTTGTCGAGCACTTCCTCGGTGATGGCGCTGTTGCACATCGCAAGCACTTCGCCGGTTTCCGGATCGACGATGTCGCGGGCGAGGATGCGCTCGAGCAGGTATTCGCGCGGCACGTCGAGGCGTCTCAGCCCCGAGTTCTCAAGCTGCCGCACATGGCGCGCCGTGATGCGCCGCCCGCGCTCCACGACCACGTCGCCTTCGGCGCCCGTGATGTCGAAGGTGGCCACGTCGCCGCGCATCCGCTCGGCCACCAGATCCACCGAGAAGCCGCGCTTTTTCACGTGGAAGACGTTCTTCTCGAAGAACATGTCGAGGATGTCTTCGGAGGTGTACTCGAGCGCCCGCAGCATGATCGTGGCCGGCAGCTTGCGGCGCCGGTCGATGCGGACGAAAACGTGATCCTTCGGGTCGAACTCGAAGTCGAGCCAGGAGCCGCGATAGGGGATCACGCGGGCGTTGTAGAGCAGCTTGCCGGAGGAGTGCGTCTTGCCCTTGTCGTGGTCGAACACGACGCCAGGCGAGCGATGCAGTTGCGAAACCACCACCCGCTCGGTGCCGTTGACGATGAAGGTGCCGTTCTCGGTCATGAGCGGGATTTCGCCCATATAGACCTCCTGCTCCTTCACCTCCTTGACCGCCTTGTTGGACGATTCCTTGTCGTAGATGATCAGTCGCACCCGCACCCGGAGCGGCGCGGCATAGGTGAAGCCGCGCAGCGTGCATTCGCGCACGTCAAACGGCGGATCGCCGAGCCGGTAATCCACATACTCGAGCACTGCATTGCCCGAATAGCTGGCGATCGGGAACACGCTGCGAAACGCCGCATGCAACCCCACATCCTTGAGCCGCTTGCGCCCGCGCTGCAGGAACCTGTCGTAGGAATCCACCTGAATCGACAGCAGGTAGGGGATCTCCATGACCTCGGACAACTTGCCGAAGTCCTTGCGGATGCGTTTCTTCTCCGTGAAGCTATAGCCCATGCGACTCTCCAACCATTCTGATTCGATTCCCGTTAGCTAGGACGTGCCCGCCGACACGCACCAAGCTCAAGAACCCCTGCCAAGCGAGGGCCGACGAGGGACGGAGGGCGTCCCGCCCTCCAAGGCGCTCCGCCAAGCGCGCACGCAGCGGCGCCGGCCAAGCCCCACACACTGCGTTCCCGTAAGACACAAACAGGCCAACGGCAACGCATGACCCCATGCATCGCCGTCGGCCGCGTGTTCCGCCCCCGGTCGGGCGGCGCTGTGGCAAGCGACTTGTTGCGCGTACTCTCCGCGCGTGGCGCATAAAAAGCGTCAAGATCTACTTGATCTCGACGCCAGCGCCGGCTTCTTCCAACTGCTTCTTGATTTCCTCCGATTCCTCCTTGGTCACGCCTTCCTTCACCGTTGACGGAGCACCGTCCACCATCGCCTTGGCCTCCTTCAGGCCGAGACCGGTGATCGCGCGCACCGCCTTGATGACATTGACCTTCTTGTCACCCACATCGTTCAGCGAAACGGTGAATTCGGTCTGCTCTTCGGCAGCCTCACCGGCCTCTGCCGGGGCCGCTGCCGGAGCCGCGGCAACCGCCGCCGCCGCACTCACGCCGAACTTCTCCTCCATCGCCTGAACGAGTTCCACGACCTCCATCACGGTCATGTCGGCAACTGCGTTCACGATGTCATCCTTGGACAACGCCATTTGGGTTCATCTCCTTCAAAGCCCGCGCCCGTCACCGGTCGCATTTGGCAGCCACTCGCGCACTGCCTTCGTCAATTCGCAGTTGCCAAGCAACTGCCAACGCGCCCGTCAGGGCGCGCGAACGCGCCCCTCAGGGGCGCGCGGTCACCTCGCCAGCCTCCTCCCGTCGCTGCTCTCCCACCGCCGCCATAGTTCGCACCAACTTCGACGGAATCCCGTTCAACGTCCGCACCAGCTTCGCCGCTGGCGCCTGCATCACACTCATCAGCATCGCCCTATCTAATATAAACAAAACCGAGCCCACGAGAAGTATAAGAAAAAAATAT
>VXPR01000212.1 GCA_009839405.1 Gammaproteobacteria bacterium | reverse complement strand
GTCCGCAACCACCTGTAGATCCGTCGCACGTTCCGTTGCCGCAAGCTCCATCCCTTCGCGCTCCCACTCGCTGATGTAGGCATCGGCGGTGCGTTTCTTCGCCCGCATGGCGGCGCGGTCGATGGCGTTCTGGAAGCGCGGGCTCAGCAATACCTTCGCCCGCTTTCTGCCCTGCTTGACGATGATCTGCGACGGGATGTCGCGCCATCGCATCAGCAACGCGTCCATGCGTCAGCCAGCAGCGATCCGGGCAATGCCGGCGTTCAACGCGCCGTAGCCGGTGTGAATGTGACGGAACTCGAGCCCCAGCCGCACCGCGGCGGCTTGTGCGTCCGCCAGCAGGGAGGGGTCCTGGGTCTGCGAAAGATAGGTCATGCGACGGTAGTTGCCGAAATAGGCATCCACCAGTTCCGGATGGCGGCCCAAGCCGAGCGCGTCGATGACCAGCCGGTCGAAGAAGCGCACGAGAAAATCGGTAAGGTAGAAGGTGCCAGGCTCGTCCTTGGCCAAACGTGCCATGCGCCCCGTGCCGGCGAAGACTTCGTAGCAGGTCAGTCCCGGCAGGCGCTCGACGCCGGGGTGGTCCGCGAGCACGCGGTCGATGCCGCCATAGGTACCGCAGTCTGCGTAGGCAACGAAAACCCGGCGATACTGCCCGTTAGCCTGTTCGAGTTCGGCACGCAGCAGAGGCGCAATCTCGGTCGGTCGGAGGTGCAATGCCGCGTCCAGGCAGCGGATGCGAATGTGGTCCCAGCCGCCTGCGCGCCGAATCGCATGCAACTCGCGGCCGAGGGCAGCACAGGCGATCACCAGCACCGGTTCCATCGGCTGGTGCAGGGCGGTCGCTTCGGTGCGCGGCAACAGCGCCTTGGCAACAGACGCGGTCATGGGTAGTTGTGCCTCTTGCGCATGAGCTCTGTGGCCGTTTCCACCGCCGTGGCCGCGTCGCGGCAATAGGCATCGGCACCCACCGCTTCGCCGAACTCCTCGTTCAGCGGGGCGCCGCCCACCAGCACGATGTAGTCGTCGCGAACGGATTGCGCCACGAGTTCGTCGATGACCACCTTCATGTACGGCATGGTGGTGGTAAGCAAGGCCGACATGCCCAGAATGTCCGGCTTGTGCTCGTCGAGCGCGGCCATGAACTCCTCAACGCTGTTGTTGACGCCGATGTCGACGACCTCGAACCCCGCACCCTCCATCATCATGCCGACGAGGTTCTTGCCGATGTCGTGAATGTCGCCTTTGACCGTGCCGATCACCATTTTGCCTACGGGTTTGGCCCCGGTCTCCGCAAGCAACGGCCGCAGCACGGCCATGCCGGCCTTCATGGCATTGGCAGCGAGCAGCACTTCGGGCACGAACAGGATTCCGTCGCGGAAGTCGACCCCGACGATCTGCATGCCGCCTACCAGAGCGTCGTTCAGAACCTTGTCCGCCGGCCAGCCCCGCGCAAGCAGGATCTCCGTTCCTTCGACGATCTCGTCCTTCAGGCCATCGTACAGATCGTCGTGCATCTGTTCGATGAGTTCCTGATCGTCGAGTTCGGCGAGGACGAGATCGTCTTCCTGATCGTCGGCAGTGTCATTGCCGTCGCTCATGCTTCTGCCTCCAAGCGGCGCGTCCGCGGGCCAGCGCTTCGCCGAGCATCATCGAGTATAGGTTAAGTCCACGGTGTCGACGAACCGCTTTCGCCGCACCCTTGGCAACACTCCGACCGGCCGGCTACTTCAGCCGGCGATGCCTTTGCAGAGCGTACGACGCCCGCGAAATCCTCACTCCTCCCCGGCGGGCTCGGCGGCCACCAAGGGTTGCGACGCGCGCCCGAATGCCGTGACAATGGCGCGGTCCGCCACCTCCGATGGAAGCTGTATGGACAGGCAGGCTCGCATAGTCATAGTCGGCGGGGGCATCATGGGCGTTGGCCTGCTGTACCACCTGGCCACAGAAGGCTGCACCGACGTGCTGCTGATCGAGAAGGGCGAACTGACGTCCGGCTCGACGTGGCATGCGGCCGGCCAATGCCCGAACCTGGTCGGCAACTACAACCTCGCCAAGATTCACGACTACAGCATCTCGCTGTACCGCAAGCTCGAACAATTGACCGGTCAGGCAGTCGGTTGGCATGGCTGCGGTAGCGTGCGCTTCGCCCTGACCGAACAGGATGTGGACTGGTTTCACTACCTGCACGGAATCGCGGCAAGCGTCGGCTACCACATGGAAATCGTCGACGTCGAGAAAATCGCCAAGCTCAACCCGTTCGTCTCCACCGAAGGCGTCTTGGCCGGTGCCTGGACTCAGAGCGACGGCCACGCCGATCCGTCTGGGCTCTGCAACGCGATGGCCCGTGGGGCGCGGGACCTTGGTGCCGAGATCGTGCGGCACAACCGGGTGACCGACATCAACGCGCTGCCGGGGGGCGAATGGGAGCTCGTCACGGACGAGGGCCGCGTGGTCGCTGAGACGGTGGTCAATGCGGCCGGCTGCTACGCCCGGCAGGTGGCGCAGATGGTGGGGACAGACCTCCCCATCTGCAACATCCAGCACCACTACCTGGTTTCGGGACCAGTGCCCGAACTCGAGGAGAGAAGCGAAGAACTCCCGGTAACGCGCGACCCCTATGCCTCGGCCTATCTGAGGCAGGAGCAGAAGTCTGGCCTGATCGGCATCTACGAGGGCGCAAGGCTCGCCGAAGCCTGGCCGCCGAGCGGACAGCCGCCGTGGGAATCCGACAGCGAACTCTTCTCCGACGACCTCGAACGCCTGATGCCATGGCTCGGCCGCGCCATGGCGCGCATGCCGATCTTCGAACCGGCCGGCATCCGGCGCATCGTCAACGGCGCCATCTCGCACAGCCCCGACGGGCTGCCCATGCTCGGCCCGGTGGCCGGGCTCAAGAACTTCTGGCTGTGCTGCGGCTCGTCCTTCGGCATCGCCCAAGGCGCCGGCAGCGGCAAGTTCCTCGCCCAGTGGATGCTGCACGGCGACTCCGAAATCAACATGACCGGCTTCGATCCCCGTCGCTTCGGCGTCTTCGCCGATGCGGACTACATGGCGGCCCGAGGCCGGCAGGACTACAGCAGGACCTACGCCACGGCGTTCCCCGGGGAAGAACTGCCGGCGGCTCGTCGGTGCCGGACCAGTCCCCTGTACAACAAGCTGAAGGCGCAGGGCTGCGTCTATACCGAGACCTTTGGCTGGGAGCGCCCCAAGTGGTTCTCGCCGGACGGGCGCGAGGAGCACTTGAGCTTCCGCCACAACAACGTTTTCGAACTGGTACGCGAAGAATGCCTCGCGGTGCGCGAGCGGGTCGGGGTGCTGGATCTCTCCGGATTCGCAAAGTACGACGTGACGGGTCCCGATGCGCCGGCCATGCTCGATCGGCTCTGTGCCAACCGGGTGCCGAGACGCGGTCGAGTCGCGCTGACCCATGTGCTGTCCGAGGGCGGGCGCATCGGCGCGGAAATGACGATCACGAACTTCGACGACGAGACGTTTTACGTGCTTTCGGCGGCGGGCGCCGAGTTGCGCGATCTCGACCACCTTGAGCAGGGCCGGACATCGGACGAAGCGGTGCGTATCGACAACGTGACGGATCGGCGCGGCGTACTCGTGCTTGCCGGCCCGAGAGCCCGTGACGTGCTGGCTCGGCTTACCGATGCGCCCCTGGACAACAGCGCCTTCCGCTGGCTGACGGCCAAGGAGATCGACATCGCCGGCATCCCGGTGCGGGCGCTGCGGGTGAACTACGTCGGCGAACTCGGCTGGGAATTGCACCCCGCCATGGCGCACATGGCGGCGCTCTACGATGCGCTCAAGGAAAGCGGCGCGGAATTTGGCATCCGCGACTTCGGCCTCTACGCCGTCAACAGCCTGAGGATGGAAAAGGCCTACCGTAGTTGGGGCGCGGAACTCACCAACGAGGTCACCCTCATCGACGCCGCGATGGACCGTTTCATCAAGTTCGACAAGGGCGACTTCGTCGGCCGGGAAGCGACCCTGGCACAGCGCGACCGCACATTGCAGCTCATCTATTTCAGCCTCGACGCAGGCGATTCCGATGTTGCGGGCGGCGAGCCGATCTTCGCGGGCGACGAGTGCGTGGGCGTGACCACGACCGGCGGCTATGGCCACTTCGTGGGTCAGAGTCTCGGCTTCGGCTACGTCCCCCCGTCGCTCGCCGAACCGGGCACGCCGTTGACGGTCGACTTGCTGGGCCAGCGGCGGTCCATGACGCTGCACCAGGACCCGGTCTACGATCCGGCCAACCTCCGACTGCGCGCCTGACGACCCATGACGAGCGAGCGCCCCGACGCCCTGCCGCATCACGCCAGCGTGATCGTGATCGGCGGCGGCGTCATCGG
>VXPR01000165.1 GCA_009839405.1 Gammaproteobacteria bacterium | reverse complement strand
GCGGACTAGGCCGTTCCGAGTCCATCGGCGCATTCGAGACGGGCGACCACAAGGGGCGCCCCTACGAGGCCCCTAGCGGCGCACCGTGACCGGCGCTTTCTCCTTCGCCGAACGATAGGACGCCTCGGTCAGCCTTGACACCTGCAAGGCGAACTCCGGCGCTTCGTAGCCCTTGCCGTTGGTGCGGATCCAGCGGAACAGGGCGTTGTCTGGCGTGTCGGGGCGGATTCGCTTCGGCACCGTCAGCGGTTCGTCGTTCAGGAGCATGGAGCGCACTTGCCATTGGTGCAGGTGGAGGATGAGGCAGCCGTCGCTGCCGGAGATCATCAGGCGTTCGTCGTGTCGGGAGGCGTTGCCGATGGTGGTCAGGGTGCCGACGGCGCCGCCCTTGAAGGCGATCTGCACGGCGGCGTTGATGTCCACGGGGCGGCGGGCGCTGTCGAAGGTGGCGGACACCTTGGAGGGCTGCAGGCCCGTCATCCACAGCATCGAGGCGACCAGGTGGCTGCCGGTGTCCATGTACATGCCGCCACCGGACTTCTCGGGATCGAGCCGCCAGCCGCCCAGCGCGCCCCAGTTCTGGGTGACGTAGCCGACGACGCCGCGGACTTCGCCGAGGGCGCCCTTGCGGATGAGTTCCCGGGCATAGACGTACTCCGGCATCCAATGGCGCTGGTAGGCGACGACCAGGAGCCGCTTCGCCTCTTCGGCATGGCGCAGGGTGGCGCGGGCGTGCGCCGGCGTCAGCACCATGGGCTTTTCCACCAGCACATGGCGGCCGGCGTCGAGGCAGGCCTTGATCTGCGCGTGGTGGTCACTGTGCGGCGTGCTGATGAAGACGGCGTCGGATTCCGTTTCGGCGAGCATCTCGCGCCAGTCGGAGAAGGCCGGCACCTCGTAGCCGGTGCGCTCGGTGAAACGGTCGATCTGCTCCGTCACCGGATCGGCCGCGCCGACGATGCGGGCGAACCCGTCTCTTTCGATGCGGGGCACGTGGGCGCCGCGCATGTTGCCGCCGGCGCCGATCACGGCGATGGTGAGTCGTTTCTTGGCCATCCGGGACCCCTCCCTATGTGTGTACGCACCTGACGACGGGGAGCGGCGCGGTGCTTCCTTGCGCGTCACCAGCTGGGGAAAGCTTACCCGGCTGAAGGCTCCCGTAGGTGTTGATGGCTTTATGATGACCGCTTGCAGCCGTTTGGGGCAATACACGCCTTGGGTGGCGCGTCTTTTTCGGATGGATCGCAAGGACAGGAACGAGGCATGAGAATCGGAATCTATGGCGGCAATGTGCGCCGGGGTCGTCCGCTCACGAGTTTGGTGGACGAGATTGTGCAGATGGAGGAGCAGGGCTTCGCCAGCTATTGGACGCCGCAGGTGGGCACGTTCGATGCCCTCACCATGCTGGCCCTCGCGGGCCAGGCCACGAGCCGGATCGAGCTCGGCACGGCAGTGGTGCCGAGCTACCCGCGCCACCCAAGTGCGCTGGCGCAGCAGGCGGCGACGGTGAACGCGCTCTGCGGTGGGCGGCTGGTGCTCGGGGTCGGGCCTTCGCACCGCCCTGGTATTGAAGCATTGGGCCTTGCCTACGACCGTCCGGCTCGGCACATGCGCGAGTACGTCACGATCCTGAAGGCGCTCGGCGCCGAAGGGCGGGTGGATTTCGAGGGCGAGGTGTATCGCGTCAAGACCGGCTTTGCCTGTCCGGAGGCGTCGCCCCTTACCGTTGTGGTTTCGGCCTTGGCGCCGCTGATGCTGAAGGCCGCCGGCGAGGTCGCGGACGGCACCGTCACCTGGATGGTCGGGCCGCGCACCATCGCCGACAGCACGGTTCCGCGCATCACCGGGGCCGCCGAGGCAGCGGGCCGGGAGGCGCCGCGTGTGGTGGTGGGATTGCCGGTGTGCGTCCACGACGACAAGGCGCAGGCGACGGCGCGCGCCGTGCAGATTTTCCAGGGCTACGGAATGCTGCCCAACTATCGTCGCCAGCTCGACGCAGAGGGCATCGACCAGGCCGGAGAGATCGCCGTGGTCGGCAGCGAGGACGACGTGACGGCCCAGTTGCAGGCGTTCTTCGACGCGGGCGCCACCGAAGTCATCGCCAGCGTCTATCCCGCCGGGGACGACAGCCGAGGCTCCTTCGCCCGCACCATGGAACTCTTGCAGGCGCTGGCCGCTGCATGAACGCGGAGTTTGACGAGACCTCCGCCAGCCGCGCGGTCGCGGACGGTCGGTCGGTGGCGGAACTGACGGACCTGTATCGCTCGATTCTCGAGCAACTGGGCGAGGACCCGGGCCGTGACGGCCTGCTCGGCACCCCCGAGCGCGCCGCGCGAGCCATTTCCTTTCTCACCAAGGGCTACGGCGAGAGCGTGGACGAGGTGGTCAACAATGCCCTGTTCGAGTCCGACCTCGACGAGATCGTCATCGTCAAGGACATCGAGCTCTACTCCCTGTGCGAGCACCACATCCTGCCGTTCCTCGGCAAATGCCACGTGGGATACCTGCCGCAGGGGCGCGTGCTGGGCCTCTCCAAGGTGGCGCGCATCGTCGACATGTTTGCGCGGCGGCTGCAAATCCAGGAAAGCCTGACCCAGCAGATCGCGCAGACGATCCTGGACGTGACCGGCGCCGCCGGCGTCGGCGTCATCGTCGAGGCGCAGCACCTGTGCATGGCCATGCGAGGCGTCGCCAAGCAGCACTCGTCGATGCAGACCTCGGTGATGCTCGGCAGCTTTCGGGACAATCCGCCGACGCGCTCGGAGTTTCTGCGGCTCGTGGGGAGTTAGCCAGCACGGGCGGGGACAAGCTCCGCCCCTACGGAGGCGGAGGGGTCTTTTTCGGGGGGAGGGCGTCTCGCCCTCCCACGCGCCGCAAGGCGCGGCTTTCGGACACGGTGAAGGGGGACCGATGAGCATCCTCGCGACATACGAGAGCAACACGCGCGGCAGCAGTGCGGCGCAGAAGCGTGCCCACGCGAGCGTAGTGGGCGGCAACTCCCGCGGCGCGGCTTACCACCGGCCCTATCCCTTGACCTTGGTGCGGGCTGAAGGCGCGACGGTGGTGGATGTGGATGGCCGGGAGTATCTCGACTTCATCAACAACTTTACGTCGCTCGTGCATGGCCATGCCTATCCGCCGATCCTGGAGGCGGTCTCGCGCCAGATTGGCCTGGGCACGGCTTGGGTGGCGAACAACGAGTGGCAGACGGAGCTCGCCGAGACCTTGATCGAGCGCGTCGCCTCGTTCGAGAGCGTCCGCTTCACCAACTCCGGCACGGAAGCGGGAATGCTGGCCTTGCAGATCGCTCGAACGATCACGGGCCGCACCAAGGTGCTGATGGCGCGCCACGGCTATCACGGCAGCCTCGAGGAGTTCGAGGTGGGGTCGGCGCCTGGCCTCTATCCGGATCGGGCCAAGGACCGCACGCTGCTTGCCACCTACAACGATTCCGAGAGCTTCGAGGCGGCGCTGGCCGCACACGGGGACGACATCGCCGCCGTGGTGCTGGAGCCGGTGATGGGTGCCGGCGGAGTCATCAGGGCTACGCCAGAGTTTCTCGCCCGGGTGCGCGATGCGGCCCACGCCGCCGGGGCATTGCTGGTCTTGGACGAAGTGATCACCTTTCGCCTAGCCACGGGCGGAACCCAGTCGCTCGTGGGAATCGAGCCGGACCTCACCATGCTCGGCAAGTTGATCGGCGGCGGCTTTCCGGTCGGCGGCGTCGGCGGCAAGCGCAAGTATCTCGAGATATTCGATCCCGAAAACCCGCGTGGCATGCATTCCGGCACCTACAACGGCAATCCGGTGACCATGACGGCGGGGCTGGTGTCGGTGCGCGAACTGACGGCGGAGCGCATCCGCGTCATGGAGGAACTCGGCGAACGCCTGGCGGCCTCGCTTGCGCGCAGCGCCGGCCAGCACGGCCTGCCCCTCGCCCTCAACCGCTGCGGCTCCCTGCTTCAGCTGTACTTCACGGGCGAGACAGAGGGCGAAGGCCCGGACCGCATGTCCGCCTTACACCTCGCCGCCCTCAACCACGGCCTGATGTTCGCCTCCCGCGGCATGATCTGCCTATCGACGGTGATGGACGAATCGCTTATCGACGAAGCCGCGCAAAGGGCGGATGCGGCAATGGAGGATGTTGCTCGGGAGGTTGGTTGACCTGGGGTGGGATCAAGACGGGCGGGGACAAGCCCCGCCCCTGTGGGGCCCGTCTCGAATCCATCGGTGCGTTTGAACGTTCCCCGCCTCGCCCTCACCGCAATCCCGGAACGGAGCTCCCTCCCGTCACTCCCCCCTTGCGGGGGAGTCGAGAAAAGCGTCCTCGCTTTTCTCGGAGGGGGGGCTAGCCGACTCGTGACCGGCCCACCAACTCATGAA
>VXPR01000234.1 GCA_009839405.1 Gammaproteobacteria bacterium | reverse complement strand
GCCCTACCCTCCACACCGCCGTCCCCCTGCCGGACTCCGAAGGCCTGCAGGAACGCGAAAGCGTCGAAGTGCGTTTCTTCCCGACGCTGCCCCTGCCGAACTAAACCAGTTCGACCCAGAACGGCTCAGATTCGATCGGAGGCTGGTCGAGCTCATTTCATTGCCAGGGCTTCTCTGCGAGAGGTGGTTCGCCGGACTCGTGCACCACGCTTGCCATGCGACTCAGCTCTTCGTCGGGCATGGCGGGATAAAGCGGGAGGAAGAGGATTTCGTCCAGCAGGCGTTCGGCGTTCGCGGTGGCGGTTGGGTTCTCATTGGAGCAGGGGGCGGTGGTCATGCTGCCGCGCATGGTGGCGTCGAAACCGGCCTCGCGGAGGGCGGCTTGGACGGCCCTGGGGTTGCCGAGGCGCAGGGGGAACAGGTCGAAGGTGTGGGTGATGGGGTCTCCTGCTACGGGGAACTCGTGGCCCATGGAGGCGGCCAGTCGGCCTCCTCGTTGGCGCTGGTGCTTGGCGCGGGCGGGGTCGAAGCGTTGGATGCGGCGTTCCATGAGGGCGAGGTTGGGAGTGGCTGGTCGGTGGCGGATTGCGTCCAGGAGTCCGTCGGCCCGGAAGCCGGCCGCTGCGCGTTGCAGCCAAGCGTCGGCGTCTGCCCCAGCCCGGTCGAATGCCTTGCAGAGCGTCGTATAGGTGCGCTGGCCGGTGAGCACCTTCGCTCCGGCGTACTTGAGCAGGCGTGCCAGGTACTCCCAGCGCGTCTGGGGCGGCAAGGCGCGTTCCAGGGAACGTATGCGCTCGGCCAATACCGGGTCGCGAACGGTCAGCATCGCGCCGCCGAAGGCGGTTGCGGTCTTGATGGTGCCGAAGCTGTAGAGGGCCGCGTCGCTTCCTTCGGGGGCCGCGGCAGGAAGGCCGTCGAATGCCTGGGCGCGGTCTTCGACCAGCACGAGTCCGTGTTCTCGGGCAAGGGAGCGGATTGGCGTGAGGTCGGCTCTTGCGCCGAACAAATGTGCCACGACGATGGCGCGGCTGCGGGGGGTGATGGCTGCGCGAACGACTTCCGTGGCAGGAGAGAGATTGGGGTTCAAGTCGAGCGGCACCACCACCAGACCCTGCGCTTCGACGATGCGGAACATGCCCGGCACGTTGAGAGCGCTCATCAGGACTTCGCTGCCGGGCGGCAATGCGAGTGCGCGCAACAAGAGATCAAAGCCGGTGCGGACGGAAAGGCAGGCGACCGCATCGCTCTCGCCGGCCCACGCCGATTCCAGCCGATGCCGTGCGTTTTCCTCTAATGCGCCCGGAAGCAGGCAGCGCGAACATCCCCATGCGATGTCCGTCCAGCCGATGTCCAGGCGTCGGCGAATCCACATGGTTGCATCGCCTCAGAGGTGAGGGCCGTTCGACTTGACCCAGATTGTCGGTCTTTGCTGCCCGTCGCCCGAATGTCGCGGGCCAGAGCAACGGCGCCTAACGCGTCAGTTCCAATGCCATGATCTCCACTTCGGCGGCGACGCCGTAGAGACGCGCAGCGTTCATCGCGGGCGTGACCTCGCTTGGCACGAGTTCTGGCCAGAGGTCTTCCAATTCCGCAAGGCGTGCCTGGATCGCCGAGAACACCGGCGCAGATTCGCCTGATTCGGCGAGCCTGGCGGCCCAATCCTTGGCGGTTTGGGTGAATCCCCAGGCGTCCTGGTATTCGTGGGCGTTGGCCACCTCGCCGTCCGCGATGCCGACGCCGTACTCCCAGGCGGCGACCCGCAGGAGGCCGAGAATGACGTTCGCAGCCTTAACGGGGTTGACGGCGACGCCGGATTCCGCATCCGAGATCGCCTCGCGCACCGCGTCGTGCGCCGCGCTCGCGTCGTCGAGATCCCCGGCCTCGAAGGCAGTGGCCAGCTCGCTCAGGGCGGCTGCGAAACCGGGCTTGCCGCGGGCCTCGAACGCGGCTTCGAGATCGGCGTAGAGTTCGTCGGATGGATGCTTGGAATGCGTGGCGGCGGCGGCATCGGCACCGGCTTCCAGCAGCGCATGTCCCACCCGCAGGTGGCCTCGGATGAGGCCAAGCTGGACGAGGTAGGCGGCATCGTCGGTGGCCAGCGGCGACGGCTCGCCGCTGTCCAGAACGGCACGCTCGCCCGGGCAGGCGGCGAGCAGAAAAAGCGCCCCCAGCGACGCGACGGACTTCATTTCCACCCTGCCCTGTCGAAGGCCATGACCGCGGCTGCTTGATTGGCACCGAGCACGTTTGCGTCCACCTCGTCTTCCCGGAACTCGCCAAGTGTAGCGATAGGCCCGCTCGCAGTGCCATGCACCGGGTATTCGTTGTTGCCCTCCGCGAACAGGCGCTGGGCGAAATCGCTGGTGAGGTACTCGAGGAACTTCACGGCATTGTCGCGGTTCGGCGCATGGCGAGTGATCCCGGCGCCGCTGATGTTGACGTGGGTGCCGCGACCTTTCTGATTGGGGAACAGGACGCCGATGCCCGCCACCGTGTCCTGATCGGCGGCGTCTTCGGAACCCATGAAACGGCCGATGTAGTAGGTGTTGGCGACGCTGACACCACACTCGCCCGACGCCACGGCGCGAATCTGGGCGCTGTCGTTGCCTTGCGGGTCGCGGGAGAAGTTGGCGACCACGCCGCTGGCCCAACTCTCGGCGGCCTCGGCGCCTCGGTGCTCGATGAGCGAGGCGAGCAACGACAGGTTGTAGATGTTGCCGGACGATCGCATGCACACCTGCCCCTTGAGGCTTTCGTCCGCCAGGTCTTCGTAGGCGTCGATGCCTTCCGGCAAGCCGGCTTCCTTGTTGTACACGATCACCCGCGCCCGCTTGGAGAGGCCAAACCAGTGCCCTTCCGGATGCCGCAGGTGGGCGGGAATGCGCGCTTCGAGCACGTCGGACTGCACCGGCTCGAAGACCCCCGCCTCGTCCGCCCGCCAGAGCCGCCCTGCATCCACCGTGATGAGCATGTCGGCGGGGCTGAACTCACCTTCGTTGACGATGCGCTCGATGAGGCCGTCGCTCGAACCCTCGATGAGGTTCACCACCACGCCGGTCTCTTCCGTGAAGCGGTCGTAGAGGGCGAGGTCGGTGTCGTAGTGGCGCGCCGAATAGACGTTGACGACTTCCTCTGCCGAGGCGTGCGCCGCAAGCAGAAGGAGTGAAAGGAGGGTGAAGGCAGGCCGCATGTGTCTTGCTCGCAAATGAGAATGATTAGCAATTGTAAACAAAGGTGCCGGCGGGATGGAACGTCGCCGACACCCGATCGCCGACGGCCAGGTCGCCGAGCGACGACAGTCTAGCGCGAAGCACTTCCTCTCCGGCTGGCACCAGGACGAGGCAGCCATCGCCCAAGAATCGCACATCGTCGATGGTTGCGGCGAATGTCGCATCGGCGGCTGCCCGGGCAAGCGACACGGCGTCGGGGCGGACGATGATCTCGACGGCGCCGTCATGCACCGGGTCGGTCGGCTCGATGGTGCCGAAGCGCGTGCTGACGATGCCGCCCTGGGCCGCGCCGGTGAGGCGTTGCGCGTTGCCGAACAGGGCCGCCACAACGCTGCCGGCCGGCCGCTGCCAAACCTGCGCCGGTGTGCCTACCTGCACGATCTCCCCCGCCACCATCATTGCAATGCTGTCGGCGAGTTCGAGCGCCTCCTCCGGATCGTGCGTGACCACGACGGCGATGCTGCCGGCATCCCTGAGCGCACGCCTCGTGTCTTCCCGCAGGCGTCGCCGCAGGGTGGCGTCAACGTTGGCGAACGGTTCGTCCAGGAGCATGGCCCGAGGCTTGGGCGCCAGTGCCCGTGCCAGCGCCACACGTTGCTGCTGGCCCCCGGAGAGCGTGTGCGGATAGCGATCCTCAAGGCCGTCGAGACCCACCGCGGCAAGCTGCTCTTGCACCAGAGCACGTACGTTCTCCCGGCCGGCGGCGTTGCGCCCGCGTGCGAGGCCGAAGGCGACGTTTTCCGCCACCGTTCGATGCGGAAACAGCACGTGGTCTTGGAAGACGAGACCCACGGGCCGGCTCTCGGGGGGGTCATCCACGCCCGACCCGGCCATCCTTTGCCCATCGAGCAGGATTTCCCCCGCCTGCAACCGCTCCAGCCCAGCCGCGAGCCTGAGCAGCGTGCTCTTGCCGCTGCCAGACGGGCCGAGCAGGCACGTGATTTCCCCGGGGTGGGCGCTGAGATCGATGTCCCGCAACACGGCCTGCGTGTCGTAGGCATGGCTGACGCCACGAAACTCAAGGCTCAACGGCAGCCTGCTCGCATGGAACAAAATGCGTAACTCATTGGTACCCTGCGGGCTTTGGCTCCACGCGAGACCCTGGGGGCGGGGGCGGGCCCCCCCCGCCACCCCCGCCCCGCCCCCCCCCCCCGGCCCAAAGGCCGCGCCC
>VXPR01000501.1 GCA_009839405.1 Gammaproteobacteria bacterium | reverse complement strand
CCCTAGGACCCGCCCCCGGGGCCTTTCCCAGCGCCGTTTCTCCGTCGTCCGCCCGCGAGTTTCTCCTCGATTTGTGGAGTCCTTAGTCCGGCACGCCCAGCCGTTCGTGCATGATGGGGCTGGTGGTGGTGTATTGCAGGTGCACCTTTTCGTCCGGGTTTAGGCGGGCCTTGATGGCGAAGGCCGCGAGGGCCGCTTCGTGGAAGCCGGAAAGGATGAGCTTCTTCTTGCCTGGGTAGGTGGCAATGTCGCCGATGGCGTAGATGCCGGGGATGTTGGTCTCGAACTTCTCGGTGTCGGTGCGGATCTGGTTCTTGTCGAGATTGAGGCCCCACTCGGCGATGGGGCCGAGCTTGGGCGACAGGCCGAAGAACACGAGCGCGTGGTCGATGCTGAGCTCCGTGACGGACTTGTCCGGGTGACGGATGCCCACGGTGTCGATAGCGCCGTTCTGGGCCGCGAACTCCACTAGGTTGCCCACCATGAAGTTCAGCTTCCCGTCGGCTTCGAGGTCGCGCATCTTCGCGACGGAGGCTGGAGCTGCCCGGAAGCGGTCGCTGCGATGCACCAGAGTGAGCGAGTTGGCGTGCGGCGCGAGTTCGAGCGCCCAGTCGAAGGCAGAGTCGCCGCCGCCGAGCACCACGAGGTCCTTGCCGTGGTGTGCCGAAGGGTTCTGCACGCGGTAGAACACCTGCTCGTCCACGTACTCCTCAACGCCGGCAACCCGGAGCGGCATGGGCTGGAACGAGCCGACGCCGCCGGCGACGATCACCGACTTCGCAATGATCTCCTCGCCCTTCGAGGTGACCACGCGAAAGCGCAACTCGTCGATGGCTTCCACCTCGGTCACTTGCGCGCTCAGATGGAAAGCGGCGTCGAACGGTTCGATCTGCTTCATCAGAGCGTCCACGAGCTCCTGCGCATCGCAGACGGGGATGGCCGGGATGTCGTAGATGGGCTTGTCGGGGTAGAGCTCCGCGCACTGGCCGCCGGGCCGGTCCAAGGCGTCAACGATGTGCGCCTTGAGGCCAAGCAAGCCGAGCTCGAAGATCTGGAACAGGCCGCACGGCCCCGCGCCGACGATGACGGCATCCGTTTCGTGGTTCATGAAGTGTCCTTGCGTTCCTTGCCTTAAGGTTACGACCTTGCTTGCGCTTTGTGATGCCTTCGTAGGGGACGGGCTTGTCCCGTCCCGTGCTGGACTTCGCCGTTGCGTCCAGCATGGGACGATACATGCCCATCCCCACGGCCCTCCCCGTGTTAGAAGATGAAGCCTCGTTCGCGCAAGAGCGCCACCACCTGCTCGGCGCTGTCTTCGAGCCCCAACTCGTCTGTGCGCAGCACGAGGTCTGCCCCGCCCGGCTCCTCGAACGGCGCCGTGACGCCGGGAATGTTGGGTGCCTCGCCCCGTTCCGCGGCGGCATAGAGGCCGTCCTCGTCACGCTCCTTGAGCACATCGAGCGGTGCCGTGACGAAGACTTCCAAGAATCGATCCTCGCCGATTGTCCCACGCGCCCGTTCTCGCACCGACTCTTGCGGCACCACGAAGGCGGTGAGGCAGATGAGGCCGGCCTCGTTCACGAGCCGAGCCGCCTCCGCTGCGCGGCGCATGTTCTCGGAGCGGTCCCGGGCGGAAAAGCCGAGATCCCGGCTGAGACCCAAACGGAAGCTCTGACCGTCAAACACGGTGGCAAGCTGGCCCTGATCGAACAGGCGCCTCTCCACCGCGCGGGCGATGGCGGTCTTGCCGGCCTTGGCGAGGCCGGTGAACAGCACCGTGACGGGCCGCTGCCCAAGCCGCGTTTGCAGTTCGTCCGGGGTCACGCGGCTTGGCGAGGCGTGCAGGTCGCCATGCGGCACCTCTTCCCAGGCGTCGGCGCTGGTGGAGCCGCCGGGGGAGTGGATCATGGCCGCGCCGACGGTGGCATTGCTGATGCGGTCGATGAGGATGAGGGCACCCAAGTCGCGGTTGTTGGCGTAGGCGTCGAACACCAGCGGCTCGGCGAGGGTGAACGAACAGCGGCCGATTTCATTCAGAGCCAACGTGTCTGCCGCCTCCCGCGCCAGCGTGTTGATGTCGGTGTGATAGCGCACCGTGCCAATCTGCCCCATGACCTGCCGGGCACCGTGCTTGATGAGGTAGGGCTTGCCCGGCACCAAGGGTTCCTCCGCCATCCAGACCACGGTGGCGTCGAGGCGATCGGCGGTGTGGGGCAGTTGCCCCTCGCCAGCGATCACATCGCCTCGGGAGACATCCACGGCATCGTCGAGCGTGACCGTCACGGCCATGGGCGGGAACGCCTCGGCCACATCGCCATCTGCGGTGATGACGCGATCGATGGCGCTGGTGCGGCCGCTCGGCAACACCGTCACGACATCGCCGGGGCGGGCCACGCCGCCGACGATGCTGCCGCAATAGCCGCGGAAGTCTGCATCCGGGCGATTGACGTATTGCACCGGCATCCGCAGGCGTTCGGTGTCGCGCACCGCCGCTACCGGAATGGTCTCGAGCAGGTGCATCAGGGTCGCGCCCTGATACCAAGGCATGTTGGCGGACTGCTCCACCACGTTGTCGCCGAGCAGGGCGGACAGGGGAATGAAGTCGAGGTCGTCCACCGGCAGTTTGGAGGCGAAGGCGAAGTACTCGTCGCGGATGGCGTCGAACACCGGCTCCTCGTAGCTCACGTCGTCCATCTTGTTGACCGCAACGATCAGGTGCCGGATGCCTAGGAGTTGGGCGATGTAGCTGTGCCGCCGGGTCTGCGGCAGCACGCCGTTGTTGGCGTCGATGAGGATGATCGCGACATCGCAGGTGGAGGCGCCGGTGACCATGTTGCGCGTGTACTGCTCGTGGCCGGGCGTGTCGGCGATGATGAACTTGCGTCGGGCGGTGGAGAAGTAGCGGTAGGCGACATCGATGGTGATGCCCTGTTCGCGCTCCGCCTGCAGGCCATCCACCAGGAGCGCGAGGTCCACGCCGCCCCGCTGGGTGCCGATGGTGCGGCTGTCTTGGCGGATGGCTTCGAGCTGATCCTCGTAGATCATGCGCGAGTCGTGCAGCAGGCGGCCAATGAGGGTGCTCTTGCCGTCATCGACGCTGCCGCAGGTGAGAAAGCGGAGGATTTCCTTGCGCTCGTGCTGTTCGAGGTAGGCGAGGATGTCTGTCTCGATGAGGTCCGAGGCGTGGCTCACGGGCGCGCACCCATCAGAAGTATCCCTCGCGCTTCTTCTGCTCCATGGAACCGGTGGCGTCGTAGTCGATCAGCCGCCCCTGCCGCTCCGAGTGGCGGGCGATGAGCATCTCCTGGATCACCTCCGGCAACGTGCTGGCGTCGGATTCGATGGCGCCGGAGAGCGGATAGCAGCCGAGGGTGCGGAAGCGCACGGAGCGCAGTTGGGGCTCCTCGCCGGCCTCAAGCTCCATGCGCTCGTCGTCCACCATGATGAGCGTGCCGTCGCGTTCCACCACCGGGCGCTCGGCGGCGAAATACAGGGACACGATCTCGATGCCTTCGAGATAGACGTATTGCCAAACGTCGAGTTCGGTCCAGTTCGAGAGCGGAAAGACCCGCACCTCCTCGCCCCGGTTGATGTTGCCGTTGTAGAGCCGCCAGAGCTCCGGACGCTGGTTCTTCGGATCCCAGCGGTGGCCGCCGTCGCGCACCGAATACACCCGCTCCTTGGCGCGGGACTTCTCCTCGTCCCGCCGGGCACCGCCGAAGGCGGCGTCGAAGCCGTGCTCGTCAAGTGCCGCCAGGAGCGCCTGGGTCTTCATGATGTCCGTGTATTTCTTGCTGCCGTAGGTGAACGGCGTCACGTTGTCGGCCACGCCCTGCTGGTTGGTGTGGACGATCAGATCAAGCCCCTGCTCCTTCGCGATGCGGTCGCGAAACTCGATCATGGCGCGGAATTTCCACGTGGTGTCCACGTGCAGGAGGGGGAACGGCAGCGGGCCGGGGAAGAATGCCTTTTTCGCAAGGTGCAGCAGCACGGACGAATCCTTGCCGATGGAGTAGAGCATCACGGGCCGCTCGAACTCGGCGACCACCTCGCGAATGATGTGAATGCTCTCCGCCTCAAGCTGCTTGAGATGCGTGAGCGTGTATCCGGCAGCCAAGACGCCTTCCAGGCAAGGCCGTTGATCGGGGGCGCGCATTCTAGGCTTTTGCACGCCACTTCCCTAGTCGAAGTGGCTATATGGTTACGCCGGCAATGCGGTCCTTGCTGTGGACGAACCCGGAGTTCCTACCCCGTCGGGGACCCCGAGCCGCTGACGCGGAAGGAACCGACGCCGGCCAGCGCGACGGCGACCTTGGGGCGAGTTACTTGGTGGGAGGGCATCTTGCCCTCCCACGCGCCGCAAGGCGCGGTCCGCACGTGCCTGCTGCGTCCACCTTGCGCC
>VXPR01000488.1:3687-4408 GCA_009839405.1 Gammaproteobacteria bacterium | reverse complement strand
TGCCGCCCCGGCGCTCCGGGTCGTGCGCGTCGAGCAGGAAGCCGGCGGCGTCGGGGTGGGAGCGCTCCAAGGCGCCCATGTCGAAGGCGGCGTCCACCCCCACGGCTTTCAGATACGGCACGCCGAACGAGCCACAGAACGCAGCGTCTTCCTCGCCATGAAACTGCAGACAATCGACCCGCACCCGCCGCAGCAAGCGCTCGACGAAACCGGCATCCGGGTTGACCACCACGGCCACGACGGCGACGAACGGCGAAGCCGCGGTTGCCACCTCTTCCGCCTGCTCCAAGTCCACCGCCCGAGGGCTCGCAGGATGAAAATTCAGCCCCACCGCATCCGCGCCTGCGCGTTCCGCCATGGCCGCATCGCCGGGCGTGGTGACGCCGCAGATTTTCACACGAGTACGCATTTGCACCAGGCCGACCAGTTCAAAGCCGCCACTGAAAAGGGGCGCGAAGCATAGGCGCACGCCAGCCACGGGTGCAACGACGCGACGGATTCCGCGCAAGCCTCCGTACACAAGGGCCGACGGTAGCAATTGGTGAGTCGTTCGCCATAATGCGGGCGACATCGAAGGGGCGTGCTAACGGGCCATGAAGTTTCCCAAGCTGACGCGTGGCAAGGAGCCGGAAGAGGGCGACGAGGCGCCGTCGGGCGAGGCCGTGCTCGCGCGGGAGGCGCCGCGGCGACGAGCCTTGACGGGTTCGTTGCAGATTCTCGT
>VXPR01000488.1:1963-3677 GCA_009839405.1 Gammaproteobacteria bacterium | reverse complement strand
GCGCCTGAACTCCCCCGCGCGCGCGCCGGGCGCCCCCGCCGCCGGGGGCCCCGGGGCGGGGGGGGGCGGTGGCGGGGCGCGGGGGGGGGGCGCCGCGGCGACGAGCCTTGACGGGTTCGTTGCAGATTCTCGTCGTGGTGGTCTTGATCCTGGCCGCGCTCATCTTCGCGCGCGGGCCCGATTCGTCCGAGCAGCCCGATTTCACGATGATGACCGACACCACCACCAAGCCGCTTGTGTCGGTGGTGCGGCCCGAGCCGCGCTCCACGACGCTGTCCGTGAGCGTCACCGGCACCATCACCGTGCGCAATCGCGTTGCCCTGACGCCGCAGATCACCGGGCGCGTCGCCGCCGTGTCGCCCTTGCTGCGACCAGGCGGGGCGTTTGCCGCCGGAGAGCAGCTGCTGCGCATCGAAGCGCGTGATTTCCAGCTCGCCCTGCGTCAGGCCCAGGCCGACATCGCCAATGCCATTTCGACGCTGAAGCTCAGGGTTGCAGAGGGGGATGCCGCCCGCCAGAACTACGCCATCCTGAACCCCGGCGAGGCGGTGCCGCCATTGGTGGCAAAGGTGCCGCAGATCGAGCAGGCACGCGCCCAACTCGCCGCCGCCCGGGCCCGTGCCGACATCGCGGCGCTCGACCTCTCCCGCACCCGCTTCTCGCTGCCGTTCGCCGGCAGGATCACCTCCAACACCGCCGAAGTGGGGCAACTGCTGAGCCGCGGACAACCCTTCGCCGAGGCGTTTGCCCTCGACTCGGTGGAGGTGGTGGCACCCATCGCCCCGGACGACCTTGCCCGCATCGCCCCGGCGGAGGGGCGCGTGGCGCTCGTGCACGTCGATGCAGCGTCGCTGCCCGCCGGCAGCAGAAACGCCAGCCTGACGGCAAGGGTCGAGCGCGTCTCGGCGGAACTCGACGAGCGCACCCGCTTTGCCCGCATCTATCTCAACTTCGACGAACCCACGGGCCGTGCCGGGCGCGAGCGCGAGCAGCCCCTTTCGGCTTCGCTGCCACCGGGCACGTTCGTGGACCTCGACATCAACGGTCCGCTGCTGCCCGGAACCTTCGAGTTGCCCGATGCCGCGGACCAGCTAAACGGCCAGGTATGGGTGGTGACCGACGGCAAGCTCTCCGAGCGCACCCCAGTGATGCATGGCCGTCGGCAAGGCTCGTTCGTGGTGGATGCCTTCGAATACGGCACGGGCATCGTCATCGGCGCCGTTCCAGCCGCCCGCGAAGGGCTCGAAGTGGACACGGCGGAGCTCGGCACATGAGCGAGGCCACCGGAGACGACCAGGCCCCTGCCATGCGCCACGCGCCGAGCTTCGAGGAGCGCGGCATAGTCGCCCGCTTCGCCCACAACACCGTGGCCGCCAACCTCGTCATGGCGGTGATGCTGATCGGCGGCTTTGCCGCGGTCACGCAGCTAACGGCACAGGTGTTCCCCACCGTGGACCCCGGCATCGTCACCGTCAGCGTGCCTTACCCGGGCGCCACTCCCACCGAGGTGGCAGAAGGCATCACCCGTCGGGTCGAAGAGGCAGTGCTCGGCATTGACGGCGTGGAACGGGTGGTTTCCAAGGCGTCCGAGAACATGGGCACGGTCACAGTGGAACTCAAGGACTTCGTGGACGCATCGAGGGTGCGCGACGACGTCGAGTCGGCCGTGCAGCAGATCGCCGACTTCCCGCCGGAAGATGCCGAAGAACCGGAC
>VXPR01000488.1:0-1953 GCA_009839405.1 Gammaproteobacteria bacterium | reverse complement strand
GAACCGGACATCGTCCGTGCCGAAACCATCAGCGACGTGATGACGCTGGTGGTTTCCGGGGCGCTGTCGGAGAAGGAGCTTCGTCGCGCCGCTGAACTCGTGGAAGAAGAACTGCTGGCGCTGCCCGCCGTGACGCTGGTCTCGCTCGTGGGCGCCCGCGACTACGAGATCGCCATCGAGGTGCGTGAGGAGGCGCTGCGCCGCTACGGCTTGACGATCGCGCAGGTGGCGAACGCGGTGCGCTCCTCGTCGCTGAACCTGTCCTCCGGCGAAATCCGCACCGAGGCCGGCGACCTTTTGCTCCGCACCAACACCAAGCGGGAGCGCGGCGAGGAGTTCGAGGACATCCCCCTCACGGCACAGCCAGACGGCACCATCCTGCGGCTCGGCGACGTGGCCAACGTTCGCGACGATTTCGCGGATGTCGATCTCGTGCATCTGTACAACGGGCGCCCTAGCCTGTTCGTGAAGGTGCAGAAGTCCGAACCCGAAGACGTGCTTGCGATCGCCGAGGAAATCAAGGTCTGGTACGCCGACTACCAACCCCCGCCCGGGGTCGAGCTCACCTTCTGGCAGGACCAGACGGAAATCCTCGGCCAGCGCCTCAGCCTGCTCGTCCGCAACGGCGTGCTCGGCTTTGCGCTGGTGTTCCTCTTCCTGGTGGTGATGCTGGACCTCCGGCTTGCCTTCTGGGTGTCGATGGGAGTGCCGATCGCCTTCTTCGGCGGCTTCCTGTTCTTCGATTTCCTCGGCGTCAACATCAACATGGTGTCGCTGTTCGCCCTCATCATCGTGCTCGGTATCGTCGTCGACGACGCGGTGGTGGTGGGGGAGAACATATCCGCCGAACGCGAGGCGGGGCTGGAAGGCACCGCGGCCTCCATCGCCGGCGTGCGCGGCGTCCTCAGCCCAGTGCTTGTGGGCGTGCTGACGACCATGGCGGCCTTTGCGCCACTGCTGTTCGTCACCGGCATCATGGGGCAGATTCTCGGCTCGGTGGCGATCGTGGTGATCGCCGTGCTCGCCATGTCGCTGCTAGAGGTCTTCTTCATCCTGCCGGCGCACCTGTCCCACGCCGGTAAGTGGAGCCGCTGGCCCCTCGACGCCTTCCAGGACGCCGTCGGGCGTGGCGTTCGCGGTTTCCGCGACAACATCCTCTGCCGCTGGATCAGGGCCGCCGTGCGCCGCCGCTACCTGACACTGCTCGTCAGCTTTGCCTTGCCGGCGGCGGCAATCGCGCTGCTCGCTTCCGGGCAGGCGCGGTTCCTGTTCTTTCCCAACCTCGAAGGCGACGAGATGAGCGCCAACGTCGAGTTTCCGGTGGGCACGCCCTTTGCCGTTACCCGCGCCGCGGCGGAGCAGATCCTCGCCGCGGCGGAGGCGCTCAACGTCGAGACCGGCGGCACGGCCTTGCGTGCCGTGAGCGTCACCATCGGCGGCAGCGAGTCGTTCGGCGGGGTCGGGCCCGGCGGCACCTCGACCATGAGCATCGCGCCCAATGTCGCAACGGTGGACCTTCGGCTCGCACCAGAGCCGCCGCGGACCCAGTCCGCCAACGAGCTGAGCCGCATCTGGCGGCGCAAGGTGGGCAACATCCCGGGCGTCGAGCGACTGACCTTTGTCGCGGACCAGTTCGGGCCAGGTGCCGACTTGGAGTACGAGCTCGCGCATCAGGACGATGCCACCCTCGAGGCGGCCGTGGAGGCGCTGAAGGACGCATACCGCAGCTACGACTCGACCTTCGAGATTCAGGACTCCAACAGCCTCGGCAAGCGCCAGTACGACATCGAGCTCACCCCCGCCGGCGAGGCCGCCGGGCTTACGCCGGCCGACGTCGCACGCCAGCTACGGCGCAATTTCTTCGGCGACGAGGTGCATCGGGTGCAGCGCGGCCGATCCGAACTCAAGGTGATGGTCCGCTATCCCAACGAACAGCGCCGCAGCACCCAGGAT
>VXPR01000112.1 GCA_009839405.1 Gammaproteobacteria bacterium | reverse complement strand
CCTGAAGCCCTCACGACACGCCGCCGCTCTGCCGACGCCAGCCCGTCACCCGCACGCCCGTCGGTGTTGTCTCAGTTTAAAAATCCCGCAGAAACTACCCCTTCTGACACCAGTTCGGTTCTAGCGCTTGGTCACGATCTCCTCTTCGTGCCTCTTAGCAGGTCGCTCTCTGACCACAAGCACGCCGATGTAGCCCCATTCGTCCTTCGGATCAGTCCTCGGATAGAAGTACCGGGCCACCACGTCCAACACCGTACGGTTCTCGAGGTCCCTACGATCCAGACCCCCAGCGACGCCGGGCTCGACAATCAAGTCGCCGACGCAGGGCATGACGCCGCCGAAGTCCGGCAACTCGTAATCCTCGCGCATGTCGACGTAGGTGCCATCACCGGCTACCGCGTACATGCGTATGTGGGTGGGCTTGGCCATCGGATCTACTCCTAAGTGTGGTGCAGCTTTGAATCCGGCAGAATGGGTGGCGGTCCCGCAGCTCGACTGGGTCGAGCGTCGCTTTGACTGAGACGGAGATTGCAGGTTCGATTCCTGCTGGGGCCGCCGCCGGTACAGTACCGCGAAACCGCGCCCAGGTCCACGTCAACTGGTTTTGGACCTCCTCCTGTACTTCTTCAGCCGGTTTGGCGTCGGCGCAAGCTCGTCCACTTTCTCCAGGATCCACTCCGCGTCCCCTGACCGCCGTGTCCAGGCCCGCCTCCATCGCAGGGTGGCCTTGATGTTGGAGTGGATCTGGCAGAACTGGTACCAGACTAAGGGCAGGGCCAGGCTCCTGACGTGGTTCTCCCCTGGCCTTCCGCGAGTACGCGTGGTAAGCCGGATGAATTGCGCCACCGACCTAACAGTGCGGGCAAGATGCGCCCCCAAGGCCGGCTAGGGCCATACATTGTTCCGCGAATGCGTCCCGCGTCTCTTGCGAAGTGGGCGCACCCGTCAGGCCGGCCGACCATTTCGCCAGACAGTAAGCGTCATAGGCTGCGAGGCAATGGAAGGTCCGCACGTCCCGCGTGTCGGTTGGGCCGCGGTATGGTTCGCCCTCGCACATCTTGTCCGTCACCACCTGACGCGGAAAACTACCACCGGCCCGCCAAGGCACCTGTGGCGCGGAACCTTCCTCCTCCAGTGCCAAGCACCGGAACCCCCCAACGCCGTCGAAGCCATCGCGGTCGAAGCCCCCGCCGCACGCTACTGCTTCGGCTTCACCCCGCTCGAGGGGCATCGCATCAAACGGGAAGCCGGCCGGTGCCAGCGTGTCAAGATCGGTGTAGTACCCGCCGCCCCGACCACAAAAACCATGTACCAGTGGGTCCCAACGGTCCATCACCCCGCCATCCGAGTTGAGTCGCTGCGTGTAGCAGTGCACAACTTCGACCGCGTACGCGCACGTGTTTCGGAGTCTCGGTCGGCCTTGGTCACCTACGTCGTGAATCAGGCACTCGCTATCATCCGACCCCGCCTCGCTCCTCGCCACCGCCTCGGACGCCGCCACGGCTTCCTCCGTCGCCACCGCGTCAACCGCCGCCTCATCCGCCGCCTCCGGAGACGCCGTAGCGGGTGAGACCGCGTCCGCGGGTTCCTCCCGGGCTGACTCCGCCGAGCCCGCCTCAGCCTCCCCAGGCCGCGTACAGGACGCCAACGGCAAACACAGCGCCACCGCAGCCACCGCGACCTTCAGCCTCCACTCAGGGATCAACAACCTCAACAACAATCCCTTCCTCTTTCCTGCTCCTGGGGAGGGCCCCACGCCCAGTGCTGGCTCGTTCGTACGGCCTATGACTTAAGGCGCCTCGTCAACGAGGGTGACGCCCGTAACCGTACATCCTCCGGAACCCAATGTGTATGCCCATACTTCATCGCCCACGCCTCCGGGTCTACGCACGCGCAACGCACGACACAGGGCAAACCCGCCGCAAGCACAGCCTCGATGTTGGTTCGATTGCCCTTTCTTGCCCCAGATCGCGACCTTCCCGCCACCCTCAAGGTTGCACACCAACCGCGTGGCACCGTCACGCCCTTCCCGCTCCCTCCCTCGTCGACATCGACGAAGGAGTACAGCCTGTCGCTACCTTGCTCAACCGCCTGCGTGAATTGACCACCGTCCTGTCGCTCCGCCGCGAACCACAGCAGCCGTCGCCACGCCCCGACCTTCCCGATCAGTGAGGCGCTCCCGCCGCCGCAAGGTGACCGAGACATACGACCGTCCGTCGTCTGTCCGCCAGCCTGCCACGCGTGCTCGGGCGGTCAACCGAACGGTTCTCCGCTGCGCTCCGACCTCGCTAGCGCGAGGTGACCGCCCTGCGCGCGCGTGCCCCCGTTCAGGCACCGACGCACCCCGCGTCGCAACCCCGAACGGAGAACGACATGGACCTCAGCCAACTGATCGCCCACTGGAGCGGCAAGCTCCCCGAAGGCTTCGTCCCACCCGCCGTCCCTAACAAGGACCTGCCGACCTGCAGGCACAAACGCTGCCGCAACAAGGTGGCCGTCAAGCGCGACGGCACCCCGGCGCACGCCTGCCAGCGGTGTCTCGGCCGCCGAGCGGCATCGTGCAAACGTCGCAGGGCCGCCCTGGTCGCCGACGGGGGCTGCCGACGCTGCGCCTACCGCAAGCGCGCCGAGGGCGACTTCCTCTGCGAGCGGTGCCGCGAGGCACGCGGCGCCGAGCGCGACCGGAGGCGCCAAGATGCCGTCGACGCCGCTGCTATCGACGAGTTCGCCGCGCAGCCGGAAGGCGTCCACAGGGCAAGCGCGCTCGACTGCGGCGTCAGCCCGTGGAACGCCCGAAGGCCGCGCGAGGCCAACGCCAGCTACTGGTCGCCCAACCCGGATCCCCAGCGCATCCTCGATCCCGAGTGGGACACCTACCGCCGCTTCCGGCGCTGCTGACCCCCGTTGCAGTCCGTCGGTCCCGCCACGGGCCGGCGGACCGCGCGACGCTACCCATCCGCCGCGACAGGTCGCCCAGCTCCGGCGAACGCCGCAGCATCGGTCGCATCGCTTCCGCCGCAGGGGCGCTCCGGCAGCGCCTGCAATCGGGCGGCGCGTGAGGCGGGGGCTGACAACTCGCTCCGCTCGCTCTTGCCAGCCCCTGCACGCGCCGCCCGCGCGACATGCCGCACGCACCGAAAGCAGTGTCGCTTCTCCGGTCCGCACCTCATCCGCAGCGACGAGACGCCGCCCCGGACGACGCACGGTCCCGCTCCGCAGCCGCACGCTGGGGCAAGGCCACGTTCGTGGCGCTGGCCCCAGCGTGCGGCTGAAGATGCCGCGGCTTGGCGCAGCCGAACCCGCGCAGGAGCTTCGTGCCGCGCGGCTCGCGCAGCCCCGGCGCTTATCGCGCGGCAAAGAACAAAGTGCTTGCAGCGCCCGTTTTCGGCGGCGCAGAATCCCTCCCGAAGCCAAAACCCAACCTCCCTTCGGAGGCTCTGGTCAGACGCCGGGATCTGCAACCCGGACCGGAACCCCACCGGCCAAACGGGAGTGCTGCGCGACGCAGCTTCAGCCCACCCGGCTGCCCAAGCCAGGAGAGTCGCACGATGCGACATGGCCGCCCGGCTGCAAGTCCGGCGGCATCGGACACCGAGGTGTCCCGACAGAACGCGTGACCAGTGCCGGCGTTGTCCGCGAAGGACGAACGGGTGCGAATGGGGGCTGCGGGAAACCGCGAGCCTCGCTCAGCGCGGCCGATGCGCAAGCCATCGGCCGATGCGAGGGTTACTTACAACAGGTTCGACAGCTTGCGCACTTCAGGGAGAACGCCGGTGGACGACTTCGACGCCGCCGCCGAGGTGGCGAGACTGAAGCGCGAGGCGCGCGAGGGCCGCCAGCGCCCGTACCGCCCGTCGCGGCTGGACCGGCACGCCCACGAGCTGCTGGCGCTCGCCGACGCCGGCGCCAGCGCATCGGACCTCGCCCGCTGGCTCCGCGAGCGCCGCGTGCGCGTCCACCCCACGACGGTCCTCCGCTGGCTGCGGCGCAACGGCGCCCGCTGACGGCTTGTGGCGAAGTTCCGCTCCCCGAAGCCGCCCGAGCGCCAGGCGCGGGAGGTGACGGGCGCCCTGGTCAGCCTCGGCGCCCTGCGCCGCAACCCGGCGCGGCCCGCGTCGCTGCGAACCGTCGACAACTACCGCGACTGCCTCCTCCAGGTTGCCCGCCGGATCGCCGCCGACGGCAGGGAGCTTCGGGACCTCACGCCGGAGACCGCCGACGCGTACCTCCAGAGCCGCGCCGGCGAGCTTGGGCAGAAGTCCCTCGACATGCACCGGCAGGCGCTGCAGGCCATGCTCGCGCACGTCTCCCGCCGGCTACCGCCGGGGAGCCGGCTCGAGGTCGGGCGCTCCGAGCGGCCCGGTGGCCACCGGCGCCGCGCCTCCACGCCGGCGCACGTGCGCCGGGT
>VXPR01000541.1 GCA_009839405.1 Gammaproteobacteria bacterium | reverse complement strand
ATAGGGGCGGCGGGCGGTTCGTCGCCTACGAAGCGGAAGAGCTGGCACCGAACCTTGATTTCGATTTCTTTCTCACGGCACGGCAGCACTTCCGGCTGGCGTTGCAATGGGTGGCCATCAAGGCGGACGGGCAGCGGGCCTTCATGGCACCCGACTCGGCCGGTGACCTGGTGCCGCAAGCTGCGCCGGAGGAGGCAAGCGACAATTTCGCGCTCTCGCGCATGAACTTCCAGCTTCGCTATCGCTGGGAACTCGCGCCGCTTTCGGATCTGTTCGTGGTGTACACCACCAACGCGGGGCTTTCCGGCGATGGGGACTCGGAGTATTGGCGGCAGGACTACTCGCGGATGTTCGCCAGCACTTGGGAAGAGACGCTCGGCGAGCAGTTGGTGGTGAAGCTCCGCTATCGGCTGGGCTCCTGACTGCAGGCTGGTCGGCATGTGCGGGCGCTACAACGTGGTGTCGGATGCTGCGGCGTTGCGAGCCGCGTATTCGATGCTCGAAATCCTCGAGGATGAAATCGGCGAGGAACTGACCGCCAACTACAACTGCGCGCCCACGGACTCACTGCCGATCATCCGGCATCGGCCCGGCCGGGATGCGGCCGTGCTGGAATCCGCGCATTGGGGGTTGGTGCCGTTTTGGGCGCGGGACCGGAAGTCAGCCGCGCGGATGATCAACGCGCGGGCGGAGTCGCTCGGTGAGCGGCGGGCGTTTCGAGATTCCGCTGAGCGGCGGCGCTGCCTTGTCCCGGCCACGGGCTGGTATGAGTGGCGCAAGGAAGGAAGCGTCCGGCAGCCCTGTGTGTTCGAGTCCCGAGGCGTGATGACCTTTGCGGGGCTGTGGGCGTGGAACTCCTCGCTCCGTCTTGTCAGCTACACCATCGTGACCGTTGCGGCGAACTCCGTCGTGGAACCTTGGCACGACCGGATGCCGGCGATGCTCGGCGAGCACGAACTTACGGGCTGGCTCGATCCCGATGCGACCTTGGCGGACGTGATGCCGCTGCTCAAGCCCTATGAAGGCAACGACCTGTCCGCACGTCGGGTGAGCCGCCGCGTTGGCGATGTGCGGCAGAACGACGCGGGGCTCTTGCGCGAGGACGGCGACGAGGACGGTCGCGCAAGGCCCCAGATGCTGCCGCTTTAGGCCTTCAGGGCGTGTAGGTGGGGCCACTGCGTGGGCCCAACTGCGTCTTGACGATGGGCCAGGCGTCTTCGATGAAGTCCACCAGGAGGGGGCGGGTGTCGCGGGGGTCGATCATCTCCTCGATGCCGAAGGCGTGCGCGTTGCGGAAGGGGCTTGAGATGGATTGCAGGCGCGCCTCGATTTCCTGGCGCTTTGCCTCCGGGTCTTCGGCGTTCTCGATCTCGCGCTTGTAGGCAATGGCCGCGCCGCCTTCAATGTGCATGGAGCCACCGTGCGTGGAGGGCCAGCAGAAGCGACGGTAGAGGGCATCGCCGCCGCGTTGGTGCAAGCCGCCGGCAACGCCGTAGAGCTGACGCATGACGATGCAGACATAGGGCGTGCGGCTCTGAGTTAGGGTGGTCACCACACGGGCACCGGCGCGGACGATGCCAAGCTTCTCTTGGGCAGGGCCCACGGAAAAGCCCGGTTCATCGGCGAAGTACACCAGCGGCAGGTGGAACGTCTCGCAAAGCTCGATCAGGCGGATGGTCTTTTCGCCGGCGGCGATGTCCATGGAGCCGCCGTTGAACTTCGGGTGGTTGGCCATCACGCCCACCGGCCGACCGTTGATTCGAGCGAGGCCCGTCACGCGGGCGCGACCGTAGTACGGTGCCATCTCGAAGAAGCTGCCGCGATCCAGCACCGCGTCCAGCACCTTGCGCGGGTCGTAGATCTTGCGTCGGTCTCGGGGGACGATGCCGATAAGCGATTCATCACGGCGATTGGCGTCGTCTTCGGGTTCCACGGACGGCGGCTCGCCCCAGATGCTCTGGGGCAGGTAGGACAGGAAGCGGCGCACCTGGGCGATGGCGTCGGCCTCGTCCTCGGCAAGGTTCATGATGACGCCGTTGCGCAGCTGCACGCGCTCGTCGCCGAGTTCTTCCTTGGTGATGCTGCGGCCCGTGGCCTGTTCTACCACCTTGGGGCCGGCAACGAAGACTTGGCTCGTGTTCTTCACCATCACGTTGAAGTGGCACATGCAGGCCTGCACCGCCGGCAGACCGGCGACCGAGCCGAGCACGGCGGAGACCACCGGCACGCGCTGCATCAGGTCGGCGGAGACGTTGGTGCCGGCGTTGCCGGGCAGATAGGTGCGGCCGATCTGTTCAAAGGTGCGTACGCTGCCGCCGGTGGCGTCGAGCAGGCGCACGTAGGGGATGCGCGCGTTCATGGCGAACTGTTCCGCAAAGCCGCCCTTGTTGCCGACGGCGGCGTCTGCTGCCCCGCCGCGAATGGTGAAGTCGCCGCCGGAGAAGGCAACCTTGCGGCCATCGATGCGAACCGTGCCAGCGACGGAGTTGGCTGGCTTCAGACCCGTCACTTGGTCGCCTTCCCAGTTGGCGGTGCCGGCGATGGTGCCGATTTCGTGGAAGGTGCCCGGGTCTTCAAGCAAGGCCACGCGCTCGCGCACGGTGAGGCGGCCGCGACCGTGGTGGAAAGCGACGCTGTCGGCGCCGCCCATTTCCTTGGCGAATCCCACCTGTCGGGTCAGTTCATCGACTTCCGGCTGCCAGCTCATGGGTGGATTGCCCTCGCCCCAAGACAAACGCGCAACTCTAGCAGAGGCGACTGCTATGATCCTCACATGGCTTACGTTGCACCCCATCCGCTCAAGTCGGACTCGCCGCTCATCTGCTATCTCGACATCAAGAGCCCCTATGCCTATCTCGCCAAGGACCCCACGCGGCAGTTGGAGCGGGATTTCGGCATCGAGGTGGACTGGCGGCCCCTCACGCTCAACATTCCGAGCTTCCTCGGCTCGGCTCGCACAGACAAGAAAGGCAAGGTGGTGGAGAGCAAGCGCTCGCCGCGGCAGTGGCAGTCTGTGCGCTACGCCTACATGGACGCCAAGCGCTATGCGCGGCTGAAGGACATCCTGGTGTACGGGCCGCAGAAGATCTGGGATTCGTCGCTCGCGGGCGTCGCCATGTTGTGGACGAAGCGCGAGGGGCGCACCGTCCTGGCGCGCTGGCTCGATCTCACCTACGAGCGGTTCTGGCAGCGCGACCTCGACATCGAGGATGCCGACGTGGTGGCTGCCATCGTGCGCGAGGCCGGGGGAGACGGCGATGGCTACCTTGCGTTCCTCGCCGGGGAAGGTCGCGAGGAACACGATCGATTGCAGGCGGCGCTGCATCCGGTGGGGGTGTTTGGCGTGCCTACCTATGTCATTGATGGCGAAATACTTTTCGGTCGCGAGCATCTCCCGACCGTGCGCTGGATGCTTGGCGGCCGCGACGGACCGGCGCCGGACATCGCTTACGACCGCTTCGATTCGTGATTGATTTCGTCTTCGACTTCACCTCGGTGGATTGCTGGCTCGCGTTCAGGCCGACCTGCCGCCTTGCCGACGAGCTTCGGGTGCCGGTGAACTGGCTGCCCATGCGCGTCCCGGCGAAGGCGGCGGCTGAGGCGAAGGAGAACGAATCGGTTGGGGAACGACATGCTCGGGTGCGTGCGGAGTACATGGCGTCGGAGAACGCTCGCTATGCCGAACGCCTCGGTGTGCCGCTGAAGCGCAGCGGCGCAGGCGTGGATTCTTGGCTTGCGGCCGCTGCGTGCATCTGGGCCAGCGAACACGACGCCGGCCGAGAGTTCGTGGAGCGCGTCTTCGAGGGGTTCTGGGAGGCACGCCTCGACATTGAGGATGCGGCGGCCATCACGGGCATTCTTGATGAGCTGGGGGCGCCTGGCTTCGACTTGGATGCGGGCGCGCACAGGCTTGAGGAGCTGGGTGAGGAACTCGCGGAGCGAGGCGCGTTCGGCATTCCCACCTATCTGGTGGAAGGGCAGATGTTCATGGGTCGCCAACACCTGCCCATGATCCGCTGGCTGCTGACGGGGCAGGAGGGGCCGGGGCCTTTGTAGGGTTTCGCTCGCCGCTTCGTCGCCCGGCAGTCAGAAGCCTTTTGCGCGGCCTAGGAGCGTGTCGTCCCAGCGGCGGTCTGAGAGGAAGGTCAGGGCGGCGCGGGTGGCCGTGGGCGTGCCGATGCGGGTCAGCGCCTCGGTGGCGATGGCGGAGACGTAGCCGTTGGGGTCGCCCAGCGAACCGGTGAGAATGAGTTCGATCTCTTCGAGGTGCTCGCCGGCGTTGATGGCGTTCAAGAGTGCCAAGGCGGCGTTCATGCGCACCTGGTTCTCGCCGGTCCAGCCGCGCATGACCTGGGGTTCCTGCCATTCGAGGTTGGTGGTCGTCAACAGGCGGGCTCTTATAAACATCTT
>VXPR01000312.1 GCA_009839405.1 Gammaproteobacteria bacterium | reverse complement strand
TGATGGTCGGCTGCGTCAGTTGTGTTTAAGATCCAGGGCATTCTGCCTTCCCTAGCGCCGACAGGCGCTTTCGACCGAAGCCCATTCGACGCGCTCCCGCGCGCCAGGGAAGGCAGGATGCCTTCCCTCCAAGGGCCCGTCCATTGCCAATCGCGAAGGGGCGTCATGGGGCGCTCCTCGGTGGTAGGCTGTTAGGCACTTAAGCCGAGATGGGGAAGGCCATGAGCACGCTCGCGATTCGGAACGGTTTGGTGGTGGATGGCACCGGCGGGGCGCCTGGGCGACGGGATGTGTTTGTGCGCGATGGCAAGATCGCGTCTGGCGTGGACGCTCCGGAGCGCACCATCGACGCCGCCGGGCGGATCGTCAGCCCTGGCTTCATCGACATCCACACCCACTTCGATCCGCAGCTCTGCTGGGATGGCCTCGCGACCCCGTCACTGGAACACGGCGTAACCACCGTGGTCATCGGCAACTGCTCGCTCTCCCTCGCGCCGGTGAAGCCGGAAGGCACGGCGAAGCTGATCTCGATGTTCCAGGTGATCGAGGACATCAAGAAGCCCACCTTCGACGCCGCAGTGCCGTGGTGCTGGGAGACCTTCCCGGAATACCTCGACTTCATCCGCGGCAAGCTTGGCGTCAACGTCGGCGCATTGATCGGCCACTCCGCCGTGCGCGCCTACGTCATGGGTGCCGCGAGCCAGGAACGAGCCGCCAACGCGGCGGAAATCGACGAGATGTGCCGCATCGTCGAAGAGGCGATGGCCGCCGGTGCGCTCGGCATTTCGAGCTCCTACCTCGACATGGACGAAAACATGCGCCCGGTGCCGAGCCGCTACGCCGAGATCGACGAGAAGCTTGCCCTCGCCAAGGCCATGTCCGCGAGCGGGCGCGGCGTCTGGCAGGTCGTGCCCTACATCGTCGATCCCGAACAGTTGCTCGACAACATCCGTGAGCTTGGCGACATCAGCCTCGCCGCCGACATCCCGTGCAGCTTGCAGCCGGTGCTCGGTTCGGGTGGTCGGGCGCTCGACGATCAGGTTCGCGCGCTCACCGAGCAGCACGAACGCGGCGCAAGGGTGTATGGCCAGACGATGCCGCGCACCTTCGACATGAACATGCGGCTTTCCGAGACCAGCATGCTGCTCTTTGGCTATCCCACGTGGAAGTCGATCATGGACCTGCCGGCCAGCGAGCGGGCGGCCGAGTTCGGCGACCCTGGCAAGCGTCAGGCGCTGGTGGAGGAGATGGTTCCCCGCGAGAACAGCATCTTCGGCATCGGCCACATGCGCGTCGGCGACGTCAAGTCCAAGCAGAACGAGCAATACCAAGGCCGCACCGTCAACGAGATCGCCGAGGCGGAAGGCAAGCGGATCGGCGAGGTGGTGCTCGATCTTTCCCTCCGCGACGACCTCGACACCGAGTTCAAGCTCGAGGGCGTGGTCAACGCAGATCAGGACGCGGTGGCGCGCTTGATCGACAGCCCCTTGTGCCACTTCGGCGCCTCGGACGCCGGCGCCCACATCACGCAGTTCTGCGGCAGCGGCGACACCACCTACATGCTCTCCCATTTCGTCCGCGAAGCCGGCACCATGCCCTTGGAACGCGCCGTGCACCGCATGACCGGCGAAGTGGCGCGGGATTGGGGCATCCGGGACCGAGGCACGCTCGAAGAAGGTCAGGCGGCGGACATCGTGATCTTCGACGCTGATCGCGTTGCCATCACCAAGGACGAGTTCGTGGACGACTTCCCGGGCGAAGCACGTCGCTACGTGCGCCGCGCGGAGGGCTTCGACCGCGTGCTGGTGAACGGGGAACAGGTGTACGGCACCGAAGGCTACACGTCTGCAAGGCCCGGAAGGATTGTCTAGCGCGGATGCCGGCGAGGGTGCGGACGAGCGCCGCACCTTTCGCGACCACTGCCTAGCCGCCGCCGAACGCTACGCCGAGGGATTCGCCCACGGCGATCTCCCTTCCGCTCCGGCTCGGCGGGCGGCGGTGGTCACCTGCATGGACGCCCGCATGGAGACGGGCCGCCTCTTGGGCCTCGCCGAGGGCGATGTTCACGTAATCCGCAACGCCGGCGGCGTCGTCACCGACGATGTGCTCCGCTCCCTGACCATCTCTCAACGCCTGCTTGGAACGCGGGAGATCATCGTCATCCAGCACACCGGCTGCGGCATGATGACGTTCCGCGACGACGACCTGAAGGACGAGATCGAAGCCGAAACGGGCCTGCGTCCGGCTTTCGCCATGGAGGCATTCACGGACCTCGAAGCCAACGTCCGCCAATCCCTCCGCCGCATCCAAGCCTGCCCCTTCCTGCCCATCCGCGACCAGGCCAGCGGGTTCATCTACGACGTAAAAACCGGTCGCCTAACCGAAGTCGTTTCGTAGGGGCGACCCTTGTGGTCGCCCGTCGTGCCAAGCCGAGGCCGTTCGTTGCATCCGAAGACGGGCGGGGACAAGCCCGCCCTACGCGTCCCGCGCCGAGTCTGTGGGTGGGTTCAAGGCGGGCGGGGACAAGCCCCCTGCGGGGGCTCCTAGCAGCCGAGGCCTTGGGACATCTGGGCGAAGCTGGTGAGGGGGACGGCGCACATTCGATTCCAGTCGTCGGGGTCGATGACGGTCTGGCGCAAGAGTGCCTGCATGTCGTCGAATGTGCGCAAGGCATTGCAGTGCACCCTTCGTGGGTCGGCGGCTTGACGGTGGCTTGGCCAGACGTGGTCTATCGCGTGACGCCAGAAGTCGCTGTCGTAGCTTGAGCCGCACGAGTAGTGCCAGCCGACGAACAGGCCGTAGCGCAGCACGGTGTTGACCAGAAACCGATTCACCACCGGCACATCCCGCTCCAGATGTTCCGCTGGACGGTTCAGTCGCATTTGCAGGATCATGCCGATCTGCAACTGCGCCGACACGATCGCGGTGGCTTCGAGGGGCTCCATGAAGGCCGCCGCATTGCCGATGCGCGCCACTGCGCCGTCGTAGATCTGTCGATGGACGAAGTTCGGAAACCGCAGCACGGCTCGCTGCTCGAAATCCTGCACGTCCTCGGCCTCGAGCAGTGCATTGAAGTCTGACTCGACCTCGGCGAGCGTGCTCACATCGCGGTTGAAAATGTAGCCATAGGAGGTGTGTGCCGTGAGCGGAATCACGAACACCCAACCGTGCCGGCGTGCCACCGCACGCGTGTAGGTGGGCTGCACAGCCACGCCTTCGCGCTCTCGGAGGGCGATTGCCGGGGCGCGTCGAATGACTGCCGTGTTGGTGGGGATGAAAGAGATGTCGATGTGCTCGTCGGCAAGGAGCTCCTTGGGGAAGCCGCGCGCATCGAAGACGAGGTCGTAGCGTTCGGGTGTCCGGCCATCGAATTCCACCCGTGCTCCCGCGTCGACTTTCGTGATGCTGAGGACCTCTGCGTCGATGTGCTGGGCCGTGGTGCTCTCCTGCAACAAGGCAGCCAAGAGGTCAGCGGAAAGATGATAGGCATAGGACACCTGTTGGGGCGTAAAGTAGTGGGTAAAGTCCTTGTCGCGCCGACCCCAGCCCTCGAATGCAACACCGTACTTGCGCGTTCCGTTCAGGCGTTGCTGTATGGTCTCGTGCGGCAATTCGGTTAGTCGCGCGAGTTCCTGCACCAAGCTCGGCCAACTACCTTCGCCGACACCGATGACCGGTATTCGAGAGTCGTAGATGTGGTGCAGTTCGTGGTCGCTGCCTCGAAGCAGACGCGTCACGCTCGCGGCTGCGAGGCATCCGGCGGTGCCCCGCCCGACCACTGCGATCCTCCGCAAGGACTCCCGACCGAGCATGCTTGTGCTTGAGCCTCCGACGTGCTCTTCGATTCTACTCCTTGAGATACGCCCTGATCCCGCGCCGTGGGTCGGCCGGACCTCGCCTGGCACGTTGCCGGGCGCACCAAGTCGTGCTACGGTGCGGCCATGTTTCGGCGACGCTTTTTCGCCGTGCGAGCAAATGGCCAAGACAGGAGTGCCGCTCATGAAAAGTGGTGACGAAATGCTGCAGCACATCGTCGAGAAGTCCGCTCTCGACGCGGGCTTCCGGCAGCAGCTTCTTGCGGACCCCAAGGCAACGATCTCCCAGGAACTCGGCATCACGATTCCGGAGTCGATGACCATCAAGGTGCATGAGAGCGACATGCAAACTGTGCATCTCGCCCTGCCGCCGGACCCCAACATCACCGAGGAACAGCTCGAGGCAATCTCGGCCGGACTTTGCTGCTGCTGGTAGGTCTTTAGGGCCTGTTCCCGCGCCCTATCGGGCGTCAGCCTATTGGGATGAACGAACCTTTGGAGGGGGGGGGGGGGGCGCCCGCCACCCCCCCCCCCCCCCCCGGGGGGGGGGGGGCGGAGACCCCCCCCCCCCCCGGGCCCCCCCCCCCGGGGCGCGCGCCCCCCCCCCACC
>VXPR01000206.1 GCA_009839405.1 Gammaproteobacteria bacterium | reverse complement strand
GCACCCCAAGAACCGTCCGTTCCCGTCGGGCCGCAAAGTCCGACAGGCTGCTAGCAAACCGAACGGGCATTGGAGGGAAGGCATTCTGCCTTCCCTCCAAGGGCGATTTCTCTGGTCTAGGGCCGTTTACTGGGCCGGCGGAAGCATGTAGTCCACCGCTGCCTGCATCTCTTCGTCGCTGCAATCCATGCACGTTCCCATGGGAGGCATGAGATTGAGTCCGTCGATGGTGGTCTGGATGAGCACGTCCATGCCCTTCTCGAGGCGCGGTGCCCAGTCGGCTGCGTCTTGGAACTTCGGCGCTTCGCTGACGCCCGTGGCGTGGCAGGCGAAGCAGAAACGGGAGTACACGGCTTCGCCACTGCGCCCTGCTGCCACGATGGGCGTTGCCGCGACTCCGCCGCCGCATTCGTCACCCTCGACGCAAAGGCGCCCGAACTTCTGCGTGCGGTCGAGGATGTCCGCCGTGGTGCCAGCGGGAACCGGATCCGCCATGGCCCACACGGCCAGGCCAAGACACACGACAAAGAGCGGCTTTCTCAACGCGCCAGCACTCCGGGAGGGAAAACGGGCGCGGATTATACCCACGTCTCCCACACGCGAAGACAGCCTGACAGCGGTCGGTGACGCAATTCGCTCCAGCAAGGAGGAGTACGTTCAGGGCGGCAGGTTTGTGCAACCGCCGTCGCCCAGCGTTGCGTATTCCGCCTCGTCCCAGGCGCTGCTGCCGCGAAAGAGCTGGGCATAGGTGTCGCAGCGTTCGCGTTGGTGCGCAAAGGATTCGTCCGCGAGCAGTCGCGCCTTCATGCCGGCGAGGGTTAGCTCTTCCCGCGACATGCGCACGCCGCCATCGGCTGGCGTGTCGAAGACGACGATGCGTGGCGCACGATCGGCGTTGCTCCAGGGCAGCCACTGCACTTCCTCGCCCGTCCTGCCCCGGCCAGGGTCGCCGCTGTGGGCGAACTCGGTCCAATAGGACATCATGGTTTGCGACAGCGCATCGCGCTCGGGCACCCGTGCCTCGTCGTAGATGTCGCCGATTGCCGCCGCGGTGCCCTCGAAGCGGCCGAACACGAAGGAGAGTTCGAGCCCGTGCCCCGCACCCATGGCACGCGCCAGGTCGAACCCCAGGATGCTGCCTTCCTCGTCCCAGTCGAACCGGTAGGCAAAGACGTTCGACCCTTGCGCCGCATGCAGGGTGCGGGCGAGGCTGTCCACGCCGCGGTGGCGCCACAGCTCCGAGCGGTAGCGCGCCGCCCGGTCATAGGCTTCCGGGTCCTTCAGGCGCGGCAGGAAGCCGAACCGCCGCTCCACCCACTCCGGGCTCATGGCCATGAAGAGCTTGGCCTCGTCGCGATTGGCGCCGACGATCACCGGCATGGCGTTGTAGTTGCGCCGCCGCAGCAGGTCTGGAACATTGACGGACGGGAGCACGAGACCGTCGGCGAAGAGGGCTGGCGCCGCGACCATCCCCATCGCCTGGGGTTCATACAGCGCCATGAGTTCGGCCGCAGGTGTTTCGTAGAGCAAGGTGCGTGCGGCTCCCGTGTCCATGCCGTCCACCAACTCCCGAGCTTGCCGAGCGCTCTCGCCACGGCGCTGCAGCAGTACGGCCATCACCTCGCGGGAACTGCGCTCATGGCCTCTGTCGCCATCCGACCAGCCCTCGCCAGTGCTGCGCGGCGTCACCTGAATGCCGCCGCTCTGAACGATGGCGCGATGGAACATGCCGGCGGCGAGGGGTGACACCATGAGCGAAAGCGCATTGGTGCCACCGGCGGATTCGCCGAAGACGGTGACGTTGTCCGGGTCGCCGCCGAACGCCGCGATGTTCTCGCGCGTCCAGGCGAGGCCCTGCAGCAAGTCCAGGGTGCCGTAGTTGCCGGAAGCGTCCGCACCGAACCAGCGCCGATCGTCGCCGGCCACCAAGGCCTCGTCGCGCAGCGCCGGGTGGCTGAACCAGCCGAACGGGCCGAGCCGGTAGTTCAGCGCCACAACCACAACGTCTCCGACCTCGGCAAGAGTGCCGCCGTGATAGGGCCCCGCGTGGCCGACGCTGTTGCCGCCGCCGTGAATCCAGAACATCACCGGCAAGGACGATCCGCTGTCGGCATCCGCCGGCGCATAGACATTGAGATAGAGGCAGTCCTCGCTGCCAACCACGCCGTCCTCGTCCGGGTCGTCGAAATCCGCCAAGGTACTGCGGTGCTGCACGCAAGCCGATCCTAGCGTCACGGCTTCAATCGGCGCGTCCCACGCCGGTGCCGGCCGCGGCGCCCGCCAACGCAGGTCGCCAACCGGTGCCGCCGCGAACGGAATGCCAAGCCAAACCCTGCTGCCGGTATCGGCTTCGACAAAGCCCACAACGGCACCTTGCGCGGTCTCAACCCGCGTGCTCGGATCGGCCACCGGCACCTCCACTGGCGCCCGCACCAACAACGCCACGCCAACCCCGACCAGCACCACGCCGCCAACCAGCACAAAGATCCACTTCCGCATCCGGCCCTCTGAACGCCCCGATCCACTGCGCCACGATACCCCCGACCGAGACGGCGAGAGAAAGTGCCCTCCCTTTCTCGTTCTCGGCGGGAGGGAGACCTACCCGTGACGCTCGCCTTGCTTCAGCAACATCCTCGAGCCATTCGGGTTAAGTTCCCCACATGGCCGACGCCAAGCCCACCCCCGTGCGCCAGAGCGAACTTCGCGCCCTGAGCGAGGGCACTCTCCATGAGGTTTCCGCGCGCGTCTTCAACGGCACCGACTTCACCGCCGCCGAACTCGGTGGCGTTACCTTCGATGGCTGCGACTTTCTCGACGTGCGCTTCCGTCGCGCCGAGCTCACCGAGGCGCGCTTCCACCGCTGCGCCTTCTTCCGTGCCGAACCAGCGGCAAGCTGCGACTTCTCGTTCGCCAACCTCCGCGATGCCGCCTTCGAGCGCTGTGACCTGACCACCGCCGTCATGCAGAAAGTGCGCGCCTTTGGATTGACCATGGAAGGCTGCGTCGCCGGTGGCATCGACTTCAGCGGCGCGGATTTCACCTTGGGCCGCGCCGGTGCCGAAGGCCTCGCCAGCGCCACCTTCAACGGCTGCAACATGCCGTGGGCCGACTTCACGGGCGTGACCCTGAGCGACTGCAAGCTCACCGGTTGCCGCCTCATGGAGGCGATCTTCAATCAGGCGACGCTTAAGAAGGCAGACCTCGCCGGTTCCGACATCTGCGGCATAGAGGCGCACGGCCTCACGCTCGTGGGGGCAGACTTGCGCGGCACCACCTTCAACAGCCTTGACGTTCGAGTAACCGACCTAACTGGCGTTCGGCTGCGCCCCGAGCAGGCGTTGATGCTGCTGACGCCGCTTGGCATAGAGATCGATGTGGACGACGGTGATGACCTCGCCTGAAATCCGGTTTCGCTTGTGGTTCGTGCCCCGCCCCGTGGAGCCCCGTGGGGGCGACCCTTGTGGTCGCCCGTGTTGGCCATGCCACAGCCCAAAACCACACGAACGCGGACAACCACACGGGTCCCCCTACGGAAGGAGGCAGAATGTCTTCCCTCCAAGGGCCCTAGACGGCAAGGAGGCCAGACCATGGCCAACTCCCCCAACATCCTCTTCCTGATGACCGACCAGCAACGCTGGGACGCCATGAGCGCTGCCGGGACCGGCGATGCATGGGTCAACACGCCCAACCTCGACCGCATCGCCGCCGAAGGCATGCGCTTCAGCCGCTGCGTCACCACCACGCCCATCTGCATCCCGGCGCGGGTGACGCTGGCCACCGGGCGGTATCCGCACAACACATCTGTGTGGAACAACGTCGAATACACGCTGCCCACCGACATGCCGAACTGGATGCAAACGCTCAAGGGCCTCGGCTATCGCACGAGCCTGTTCGGCAAGACCCACCTGCATCCGCACCGAGGCGACCTGCGCGAGCGCGAACATCTGCTGCACGGGTATGGCCTCGATGACGTCAACGAGATCGGCGGCCCGCGCGCAAGCGCTGCCGTCGGCAGCCACATGACGGCCATGTGGGAAGAACTCGGCCTGCTCGAAGCCTATCGCGCCGACTTCCGCGAGCGCTTCGCAAACAAGGCACACGTGGCGCGGCCCTCCGTGCTGCCGCTCGAGCACTACGCCGACGTGTATGTCGGGCAGCAGGCGAAGAGCTATCTCGAACAATACGAGCGAGACCAGCCGTGGTTCTGCTGGGTGAGCTTCGGCGGCCCGCACGAGCCGTGGGATGCCCCGGAACCCTACGCCAGCATGTACGACCCGGCCCAAATGCCCGCCCCCGTCGAGCGCCCCGCCAACGCCAACGGCCGCCCGGAAGGCTGGCTCGACTTCTACATGGATCGCTCCTCACCCCATTTCGACGAAGGCGACATCGGCGCCATGCGCGCCAACTACGCCGGCAACGTCACCCTGATCGACGAC
>VXPR01000170.1 GCA_009839405.1 Gammaproteobacteria bacterium | reverse complement strand
GAAAAACAGTTGCGCGTTGGCGAACCCTCGGGCGACTTGCAAACTGGCCATTGCCCGTTCGGCGGCGACCGCCGCCGGGGTGACCACAACCGCGGGAAGGTCAGCGATGGAAGGATGTTCGGATTGGATCACAGCGTCGGTCACCAGCCCGACCAAACCACGCGACGTTTCCCTGTCCGCCGCCAACGACCGGGCGAAATCGGCACTGCCGAACGGCTGCGGCAAAGGCACATTGCCGCCAGCGCCGCCGGGCGCCGCCGGAACGGGCTGCAACACCCGCGCCGCTTCGACCCGCAACACCTGCCGCAACACCAACTCCAACTCCAACCCCCGGCCCACCTGACGGCCCTCCGCCCGTTCGATCAGCATCTCCTCATAAATCCCCCACTCGGTCACCACCCGCACCACCGTCACCTCCTGATGCAACTGATACACCGTCTGCCACGCCTCCGCTACCCGATCCGTCCCTTCAAGGTCGGAAACGATGCCCAACATGTTCAAAATCGGCGGGTCGGCCACCGCATGGTCCGTCACCGTCGCCCCAGTGTCAATCGGTTCCCGACCGATCCGCGTTTCCAGCTTGGGAGTGATGTTCGGCCATCCGTCAACCAACATCAACAGCGGATCGACCCCCACGTTCGCCGCGGCTAGGATCACCGGCGACGGAGGCACCCGACACCACCCGTTCGACTGATCATCCGCCCAATGTTAACCTGGCGGGTATGCCCCGCACCGACCTCCCCGCCCTCCTGTTGGGCCAGTGGCAAAACTCGCCGAAACTGGTCGCCGTGGCACGGGACATCATCCAATGGGCGAGGGACAACATTTTGGACGGACACGACGACATGGCCGCCAACCTCAACCTGGCCACCGCCGGGGGATTGTGGTTGGACATGCTGGGAGCGCGGGTCGGTTTGCCCCGCCCGTTGACGACCGACCCAGCCCAGGACACAAGGTTCGGGTTCGACTCCGCCGGGCAAGGATGGGACCAGGTTCCGTTTCGGGGTGTCGCCGCTAACGACGCTGTGTTTCCCCTGCCCGACGCCGTCTATCGGCGGATGCTCGCGGCGCGGGCGGTGTTGATGTTCGGACAGGGCACGTTCGGTGACCTCCTAGCGGCGGTGCGGGCGGTCGACTCGGCTGCTCGGGTGGTCGACAACCGGGACATGACCGTGTCGGTGGTCACGTCCCAGTTGGACACGTTGCTGCTGGCCGACGAAGTTGGCGCTTTGCCCAGGTCGGCGGGGGTGCGGCTGGTGATCACCGAGACGATGCCCAACCGGCTCGTTTGGGGTGGCAACCGGCTCGTTTGGGGCGGCGATCCGCTCGTTTGGTGACATCCCCGATTTGACAAACCTAATCAATCCTGCTAAACTAGGGATTAGACAAGTGAAAGGACAAACCTCGATGACCGCAACTAAACGGCCCACCAAGTGGGAAACCCGATACGCCAAGATACGGCGACTCGAAGCGATCCTCGAAGCCAAGGGCCTCTACTCGGAGTACCTGGAGATGGCCGGGTCAGCCGCCCACTCCCAACTTCCCCCCAAGTCCTACGCCTACACGGCCAAGGAAGCCGACGAGTACTGGGCGTACGCCCGCCAGGAGCTCGACGATTTGGGCGTCAAGCACCGGGGCGTGTGAGGATGACCGCCACCACCTACCCCAGTCGAGCCGCTGAGCGACAGCACATAGAATCCCGCCAAGCCCTAGCCGACCTTGAGGCCCACCGCGCGCACGCTGCCCAAGCGGAGGCGGCCCTGCGGCACATTCTCAAGACAACCGCCGGAAGCAGCCAGGCCGCCAGTCAAGCCGCATCCGACCTAAGGGACGAGATCGCCGCCCACCACCGGGCCGCAACCCGAGCAGCCAAACGCCTACAGCCGCTGACCGCCTGAGAGAAAGGAAACCCCTATGACCACCACACAGACCACCCCGATCACCGTCGAATGCGACGAATGCCTTCAGCAGATCAGTGAGGATGTGAGGCTTCGCTGGTGGAACGGCGAAACCTTCAGCCGGTCACTTTGCCGGGCCGACGCCCAGCGTCTGGTCGACACCGACCAGGCGGAAATCATCGGATGGGAACCATATCACTTTCGGACCACACGATGACCGCCACCAAAGACGAGTACCGGCAAATATGGATCGACGCTTTGCGATCCGGGCGGTTCGCGCAGACCACTGGCGGACTCCGAGACGACACCGGGTTTTGCTGTCTCGGGGTCGCTGCTGACATTCTCGGCGGCGGATGGTGGGGAAACCGTGACAGCGGCAGGTACGACTATCACACAGATGACGGGTGGAGCTGTATCGGCAACATGCCCCCGACCCTTCGCGACGAACTTGGCCTGACCGACAACGACGTAAGACAACTGACGAACATGAACGACTTCGAGGAGAAGACGTTCGCGGAGATCGCCGACTACATCGAGGCGCTGCCGTGACCGACATCAGCCCCGACGAAGAAATCCGCCGCTACGACGCTGTTGCCGAAGCGTGGGAACAGTCCCGCCGGGTCCCGTTCGGAGCGTGGGACAAATGGCATCGCCTCGGCGACGCATTCCAACGCGCCTACGACGAATGGCTGGCCGGGCGCACCCGCGATCAGGCGATAGCCGCCCTTTACCGAGCACGGGCCGCCCGCCGGTGACGCGCCTAGCAGCCTTCGCCCTGGCAGCCGCCACCACTCTGCCCGGCGGGTACGACCCGACCGTGTGGGAAGATCACGTCGCCGACTTTTTCCCAGCCGACCAAGTAGAAACGGCTCTGTGTGTGATCGGATGGGAGTCGGGCGGCAACCCCCATCTCATCAACGACAGCGAACCGCACACCGGCGGGTCGGTTGGCCTGTTCCAAATCGCCGCCGACAACTGGGCCGGACGGTATCGCATCGCCGGGCTCGAACGGTGGCCGACGGTCACGCTAACCCAAGCCCGGCGGCTGCTTCGGGACTACCCGACGATCAACATCGCCGCCGCGGCTGCGATCTGGCGGGCCAACGGATGGCTACCGGCCTGGCGCGCTCAGAAACATCGGTGCGGTCTGCGATGACAGCCGAGATCGAGCGTCAGGTGACGTTGGTGGCGTGCGACGTTGACGGCTGTTTCGTGGCGGCCGAGTGGGATGCGAAGGCGGGGGAGTGGCGTTGCGGCATTCACCGGTCCGACTGGGAGGCGGAAACGGAATGACTTGCAAACATCGCTGCCCTCAGCATTGCCCGCGGAGGCTGTGCGCCGAATGCGGGACCGGCGTCGGCCCTTACAAACATTTTTGTGACGAGTGCATGGCCGTGCGGCGGCGGAAGCAGAATCGGGCCAATCATCGCATGTGGCGGCGGCGGCATCTCGAAGCACCGCCGGAGGGGCCGCTGCGGTGAGCGTCGAAACGCTGGCGGCTGCGGCGCACAGTCCCCTGACGGTGTCCACCTACGCCACCTATTGGCGCCAGTGGAAGGTTTGGGCGGAAGCTCGGGGCGTTTGCCCCCGGCCTGCCGTTCCCGACGACGTGGCAGAATGGGCCGCCCACTTGCACGCCTCGGGGCTGGTGGACAAGACGATTGCCGTGGCCCTCGCCGCCGTCGGCAGCCGTCACCGCCGGGACGGTTTGGCCGACCCGACGAAAGGCAAACCGGCCCGAGTGCTGGCCGGGATTCGCCGCACCACGCCCCGCCGGCCGAAACAGGCTCGGGGGATCACCGCCGACATGCTTCCCACCATCCGCCGGTCGCTCAACGGCCATTTGGCCCGAAGGGACTGGGCGCTGGTGCTGACCATGCGAGACGGCCTCCTCCGGGCGTCGGAAGCGGCAGCGGTCGAATGGTCCCACCTTCACCGCCAGGATGACGGGTCGGCCATTTTGACGATCCCCCGTTCCAAAACCGACCAGCAGGGCCAGGGCGCAACCGTCTGGCTAAGCCCCCGGACTGTCCGGGCGTTAGATCGGCTCTCTGTCGACCGTTCGCCGTTTCCCACCACACCGAAATATGTGTCGAAGCGCATCCAGCAGATTTGCCGCCGGGCCGGACTCGGCGACGGCTTTTCCGGCCATTCGTGTCGGGTGGGAATGGCCCAAGACCTTGTTGCCAACGGGGCAACGCTCACACAGTTGATGATCGCCGGACGGTGGACCACACCGACAATGCCCGCCCGGTATGCGCAACACCAGTCACTGGGGCGTGGAGCCGTCGCCGAATACCACCGCAACAATGGACTTTGAACTCGCCGACGGTCTCACGGTGATGCTCGAACGGGCCAAAGAAGAGCTGGCGGACATGGAGTTGGCCCTCTTCGACGAAAAGCCCGAACCGAACCCCGAAAAACGATGGCCCACATTGGCCCTCCTGAGCGCCCATTTGCGGACACACCCTCCACGGGTGCCCCAGAGGGCGAAGAATGCTTAGAACAGGCCCCCAGGGGCGTTAGAAACGAAAGGAGGCCAACTGCACAGTGA
>VXPR01000263.1 GCA_009839405.1 Gammaproteobacteria bacterium | reverse complement strand
TTCCTGTCACTCCTCCCTCGCGGGGGAGTCGAGAAACGGCGTTCCTCGCCGTTTGTCGGAGGGGCGTGCAGAGGCACTAGTCCGCGCTAGGAGGCTGCGCCGCAGAAGACGGCGTGGCTCCTAACCGGAGTGTGAGCGTAAGCGAACCCGTAGGCCAGCAGGTTGCGAAGCGCGAACTGCTGGCCTTCGTGCTCGCATCCTTCCCCAGCTAGGGCCGGCAACCGTCGGATTTCCGTCGCCACGCGGCGAAGCCCGACGGGCTGCTATGATGCGCAGATGAACCGGATTCTGGTGGTCGAGGGCGACGCCGAGCATCGCCGTCAGTTGTGCCGGTTCCTGATCGACGGCGGGTTCGGCGTCGTGGAGGCAACCTCCTTCGACACCGTGGCAGCAGCTAGCTTGTCCGAAGCCGATGCTGTGGTTGCCGGCACCGCGACGTCCTTGGGACCCGAGCCCGAAGCAATCGGTCGTGCTGCCGAAGTGCCCGTCGTGGTCGTGGCCGGCGATGCCACCATCGCCGGCGCCGTCGCCAGCATTCGTGCCGGCGCCACCGACTACATTCCGCGGCCCTACGCCGCCGATGCCCTCCTGGCCGCGGTGTACGCGGCGCTGAAGTCACACCCTCGCGCGCGCCGCAAGCCCGCTCGCACCATCGCCAAGTCTGTCGCCGGCGCCACGACGCCGGAAATGATCGGCACCAGCGAAGCCATGCGCGAGGTATTCGACCGCATCGGCAAGGTGGCACCCACCGACTCCACCGTCCTCATCCACGGCGAATCCGGCACCGGCAAGGAACTGGTGGCGCGGGCACTGCATTCGCTCAGCACGCGCCGCGAAGCTGCCATGGTGTCGCTCAACTGCGCCGCCATTCCGGATGCGCTCATCGAGCCGGAACTCTTCGGCCATGCGCCGGGGGCACTGGCAAGCGACGGCACGGGGCGCGGCGGACTCATCGAGGCAGCCGACGGCGGCACCCTGTTCCTCGACGAGATCGGCGAGTTGCCTCGGGACGCCCAGGCACGGTTGCTGCGGGTGCTGCAAGACGGGGAGCTGCGGCGCCTCGGCGGCACCAGCACGCGCCTGGTGGACGTGCGCCTCATCGCCGCCACCCACCGCGATCTCGAAGCGCTCACCCGCGAGGGCGGCTTTCGCGAGGATCTCTACTACCGGCTCGATGTGGTTTCGCTCAGGCTGCCGCCCCTCAGGGACCGCGGCGACGACGTGACCCTGCTGGCGCAAGCCGCGCTGGCATCGGCCAGCCGACGCATGAACAAACCGGAGCTCGTGCTTTCCGACGCCGCCGACCACGCCATCCGCCGCTATCGCTGGCCCGGAAATGTACGGGAACTCGAAAACGCCATCGAGCGCGCCGTGATCCTGTGCGACGGCAGCGTCATCGAAGCCGAACTGCTGGCCATCGACGCCGCCGAAGACCTCGGTGCCGGCGCTGAAGCCGCCAACGGCGCCGATTCGCTCACCGACTACTTCATGCGCTTCGTGCTGGAGAACCAGGATCACTTCACGGAGACCGAACTTGCACACCGCCTCGGCATCAGCCGCAAGAGCCTGTGGGAACGCCGCCAGCGGCTGAACATCCCGCGACGGCGGACGCGGAAGCGCGGGCCGCGGCCCCGGTAGCGCCTCTGCCCGCTTTTGCGCCGCTTTCCCTTTTTCGTCGCTACGCCTTAAGATGCGCGCTCTGCCGACTTCTCGCACCAACTCCTTGCCCAATCGCATCACCGAACACGACATAGATCGTTCGCACATCTCCACCAGCGCCGTGACGGTCGTGGAGCAGTTGCGGGACGCCGGTTTTGAGGCGTATCTGGTCGGTGGCTGTGTTCGCGATCTACTCATCGGCCTCACCCCGAAAGACTTCGACGTTGCCACCAGCGCGACGCCAGACGAAGTGCGCGGCGTGTTTCGCCGCGTGCGGCTGGTGGGACGCCGGTTCCGCATCGCCCATGTGCGCCTCGGGCGGGAGGTGATCGAGGTGTCCACGTTCCGCCGCGCGCACGACACCGACGAGGACGAGTTCCCGGTGGACCTGGCCGACAACAGCCTCGGCGAGGAAGACGACTCCGGCTACGCGGAAGTCGATGAGCCCGCCACACCGCCTCGCGCCGGCGAAGAACAGGAACTGTCGGACCAGGGCATGCTGCTCCGGGACAACCTCTACGGCACGATTGACGACGACGCCTTCCGTCGTGATTTCACCGTCAACGCGCTCTACTACGACCCGATCGACGACACCTTGCTCGACTACTGCGACGGCATGGCGGACATCCGGGCACGCAAGCTGCGTCTCATTGGCGATGCCGAGACGCGCTTTCGCGAAGATCCGGTGCGCATCCTCCGGGCCGTGCGATTCGAGGCCAAGCTTGGCTTCGCGCTTGACGCCGACACCGAGGCCGCCATCGCACCGATGAGCGAACTCCTCACAGCCATCGCTCCGGCGCGACTGTTCGACGAGTTCGGCAAGCTGTTCCTGAGCGGACACGCCCTCGCCGCCTTCGAACGCATGCGCGAGCGCGACCTGATCGAAATCCTCTTGCCGCTGCCACCTCACGCAGAGCCCATCGCCGAGGCGGCACTCAAGAGCACGGATTCGCGCCTGGCGGAAGACAAACCGGTAACTGCAGGCTTCCTGCTTGCCGCCTTTCTCTGGCACGAATACCTCGACCGCTGCGACCACACGGGCCCGATCGGCAACGGTCAGGACAACGCCCGCGTCGCCAATGCGGTGATCGCCGAACAGCAGTTCACCATCTCCATTCCCAAGCGCCACGCCCTGTTCGTGCGCGACGTGTGGAACCTGCAACCGAAGCTCGAGAAGCGCTCGCCCAAGCAGGTGCAATCACTGCTCGAACATCCCCGCTTCCGCGCCGCCTACGACTTCCTGATGTTGCGCGTCGACACCCACGACGCGCCGGCAGAACTCGGCGAGTGGTGGACGGAACGGCAAAAGCAAGTGGGCGAGCCGGCCGAGGCCGGCGCGGAGCAGCACAACGGCGAGGCAACTGAGGCGTCGCCGAACGGTTCCCGCCGCCGGCGCCGCCGACGCCGCCGGCGCCCAGGCCGCGGCCCCTCGTCCCTCGCGCGCCGCCACGAAGGCACCGCTCCGTGACCACTGCCGCATAAAGCGCTCGTGGCCGGTGCCTCGACTCTCGACCGACGCCCTCCAGGTCACATCGCTGTGGAAGGGCCCATTGGCGTTGGCAAGACCACGCTCGCGCGCCGGCTGGCGGCGCACCTCGATCGCCCGACATTGCTCGAACCGGACGACAATCCCTTCCTCGCCCGCTATTACAGGAACCCCCGCCGCTATGCACTGCCGACACAGCTATTCTTCCTGCTGCACCGCGCCGGCCGGGTGGGAGAACTGGCCGGGCCATTGCTCGGCGCGGATGTCGTGAGCGACTTCCTAATGGAGAAGGACCGGCTTTTTGCCCGCATGACGCTCGACGACAACGAGATGGGTCTGTACGACCGCATCAGCGCGAGCCTCGACATCGAGCCGCCGACGCCGGACCTCGTGATCTACCTCCAGGCACCCGTATCCGTGCTGCTCGAACGCATCTCGCGCCGGGGCGACCCACGTGAGACGCGCATCGACAGTGGCTATCTCGGCCGCTTGAGCGAGGCCTACACGCGGTTCTTCCATGACTACGACCGAGCGCCGCTATTGATCGTGAACGCCGCCGAGATCGACTTCGCCGGCAACGCCGCGCACTTCCACGCGCTCGCGAACGAGGCTATGGAAGTGTCGGGCGCGCGCACATACTTCAACCCCAACCCGACCCTGCTGTGACCATGAGTTCGCAAGCCCGAGAGAACCCCGTCTCGATCAACACGTTAAATCGCATGAAGGCGCGGGGGAGCAAGTTCGCCGCTCTCACCGCCTACGATGCGCTCTTCGCCGAGCTGATCTCCAGCGCTGGCGTCGACGTGCTGCTGGTGGGCGACTCGCTCGGCATGGTGCTGCAAGGCCACGACAGTACGCTCCCGGTGACCCTCGACGACATGGTGTACCACATGCGCTGCGTGCGGCGCGGCAACCAAGGCGCGCTCATCATGGCCGACCTGCCGTTCATGAGCTACGCCTCCGAGGGCCAGTCGCTCGAAAGCGCGGCGGAACTCATGCGCGCCGGTGCCCACATGGTGAAGCTCGAGGGCGGCGCCTGGCTCGGCGAATCCACCCGCCTGCTCGCCGAGCGCGGCATTCCCGTGTGCGCACACATGGGGCTGACGCCGCAATCCATCAATCGCATTGGCGGCTATCGCGTGCAGGGGCGGGACCCTAGCCAGGCGCATACGATGGTGGAGGAAGCGACCATCCTGCAAGACGCGGGTGCATCGGTCATCCTGCTCGAGTGCGTGCCTGTGGAGCTCGGCCAAGAGATCACGGAGCGCCTCGAAGTGCCGGTCATCGGCATCGGCGCCGGCCCCCACACCGACGGCCAGATCATGGT
>VXPR01000500.1 GCA_009839405.1 Gammaproteobacteria bacterium | reverse complement strand
GTCTTCAGCCGCGCGTTCCTTAAGCTGGTCGAAATCACCCCGACCAATCGACTCGCAAAGCCGCTTGTAGCCCCTGTTCGCCGGCATGGCTGCATCCCCCGAATCCCTGCAGGGGATGGTGCAGCGAAACGTGGCCTCAATCCATCCCAGATTGGAGGTAGTTCTGGATGCCCACCTTCTCGATCAGCTCGATCTGTGTCTCGAGCCAGTCAACATGCTCTTCCTCGGACTCCAGGATCGCCTCGAACAGCTCCCGGCTCACATAGTCGCCGATCGACTCGGCGAAGGCCACGGACTCTCGCAGAGGCGGCATGGCGTCCATCTCCAGGGCGAGGTCGCAGCGCAGGATCTCCTCCACGTTCTCGCCGATGCGAAGACGGCCGAGGTCCTGCAGGTTCGGCAGGCCGTCCAGAAAGAGCGTGCGCTCGATCAACCGGTCGGCGTGCTTCATCTCGTCGACGGATTCGCCGCATTCGTACTCGACAAGCTCCTTGAGCCCCCAGTCCTTCAGCATCCGTGAATGCAGGAAGTACTGGTTGATGGCCGTCAGCTCGTTCTTCAGCACCCGGTTTAGGTGCTCGATGATGGCGGGGTCTTGTGGCTTCATCGCCGTCTCCAGTGGATTCGGTGGCGGATTGTCGGATACCGAACGGCAATAGTCAACGTAATTTGTTGATATAACTATTGAATCCAAGAATGAGAACGATAATGAGAATGCTCTTCCCAGCGTCTATTCGAGCGGTTGCGAGCGAGGCGTTGGCGCATCGGCGGTTGCCTTGCCACCGAAGCCCCGCCCATTTGCGTGGGCTGCGGGCCAAACCAAATCCCCGCCGCTTGCGACAAACTTCAGGCATTCGGCGCGCCAATGAACTGACCGTCCCGCAGCGCCGGCGAAAGCGGGACGCCACCGGAGGTTTCCGGCGAGCGCGAACCCTTGTTGGGGGCGCGCTGGCCCCAATCGGATGCTGAGGGACGTTTCCGACGAGACGCTGGTCAAGCGTGCCTTGGCAGGATCGGACCGCGCATGGACGGCGCTGGTGCGTCGCTACGACCGGAGGGTTTACAACTATGCGTTCAGGATGTCGGGCAACGCAGAGGACGCGCGCGACCTCGCCCAGGAAGTGTTCCTCGGCGTTTTTCGCAATCTCGGCGGCTTCCGCGGCGACGGCGTGTTTGCGGCGTGGCTGTTTCGCATTGCGGCCTTTCGCTGCACGGATTACCTGCGTCGCCGTCGCCCGATGGGCGAGTTCGACGAAACGAGCGCGCCCCCCACGGATGACCCCGGTCCTCAGGAGGTGGCGGCCATGAGCCGCACCAACCGGCGGATTCTCGCCGCACTCGAGGCGTTGCCGGCCGCGCAGCGCCATGTCGTCGAGCTGAAGTTCTTCCAGCAGTTCACGTTCGAGGACATCGGGATGCAGCTTGGCATCTCGCCCAACACGGCCAAGACGCGCCTCTATGGCGCACTGAAGAAACTGAAGCACCACGAGGAGCTCCAAGGTGAACTGTGATGAGGCTGGCCCCCTGCTCGCCGAGCTCGCGGACGGCACGCTCGACGCGGCCGTCGCCCGACGCGTGCAAGCCCACATCGAGGGTTGCGACGACTGCTTCTCCCTCGCCGGCACGCTCGGCGTGTGGCAACGACAGGCCGAGGCGTGGGAGGACATGCCCGCACCCATGATCCTCTTGCCGCACATGCCGTCCCGGCGGCGGGGCTGGCGTCTGCCGCCCTGGCCTACGGATCTGCGCTGGTGGCAACTGCTCCCCACCGCGGCGAGCTTGGGCGCCCTGGCGTTGGCCTTGGTTGCCTTCGTCCGCGCTGGTTCGCCTGACAGCGAAGCTCTGCCAGCGATGGCGGCAACGCCCTTGCCGGCGAACGCCCAGGTGCTGCATGCGTCGTTCGACGAGTGGCAGCAGGACTTCCAGCATCGGCTTGAGGTGGACCAATCGCTCATCGTCCAGGCCGTCATGGTGGCGAACGAGGACCGGCGCCAACGCGAACTCGATGCGCTCGCACGCTTGCTCAAGGCCGAGATGGACCGCCAGGCGCTGGAAACCGACCAGAGCCTGCGCTATGTGGTGGCGCATCAACTGAAGGAGCAGGAGCGCGTGGACCAGCTTGCCGTGCAAGTGCAGCAGATCGGCTGGGAACCGCCGCCGGGGCTCTTGTCCAGCCCCGAGGGCACGACACCTGAAGGAGCGTCGCCATGAAGTTGCTCGCTGTGGCCGGCACGATGTCGTTGACGCTGACGGTTGCCGCCGCGTCGAACCAGCCGCCGGCGTTGGAGTCGCTGCGGCAGGAGATGAGCGTGGCGCGGGAGGTGATTCCGACGGCGCTCGCAAACACCGCCCAGCGTGTCCGTGTTGTCGACGCGGAGGCGATCTATCTCGCTGGGCAGGGCGTGTTGCTCGACATGGACATGGCGCGCCGGCCGGAAAGCCGCGTTGGCGATTTCGAGGTCACGGCCATCGATCAGATTCCGCATGTGGTGCAGGAAATCGTCGCCAACGTGCAGCTTGCCATCGCACCCTATGAACCGGAGGACCTCGCGGAACTGCGAGAGTTGCGCGAGGAGCAGCGGGAGGTGCGCAATCAGCAACGCGAGCTGCGCCGCGAGTTGCGCCGCCTGCGCGCCGAACACGCACGCAACCCGGACCATGTCGTCCAGACCATCCGCGAGCGCGAGGCGGAGCTGCTGGCCCTTGATGGCGAGTACCAAGTGCTAGAACGTGACATCGACGAGCAATACGACCGACTCCGGGCTCTGCGCCAAAGCGAAGCCCCCGCCGAGGAGCCAGCCACCCACGACCTCACCGACGCCGTCGGCGCCGTGGCCTGCGACTACGGCGGCACCCTCAAGTCCTTGCCCGAGGACGAACACCTCACATTCCGCCTGCGCCGGGGCCGCGAAAGCGCCTTCTATGTCTTCCGCAAGGAAGATCTGGTGGCCTGCCGCCGCGAGTCCATTGCTGCCCCGGAGCTTCTCAGCCGAGCCTCCATCTACCACCACTGACCAAGCAGGTCAGTGTCCTGTGCCTATGAGGCCCGGTTCTGGGGTGCCCTAATGCACGCGCCCCCGAGCATCCGCGTGAAACACCGTACACACCCGACCATCCCGCACACCCAAGAAGCGTTCCCAGCGGTTCATGGTCATGTCCTGCTGGTGGGTGCGGAGGAAGAAGGGCTCGCTTAAGGCCAGCGGCATCTCACCGTCGCTCTCGAGGGTCACGCCGTGATGGTCGAGGGCCGTCACGGCAACGCCGGGAAGGTCGGCTAGGGACGGCAATCCCCGAGGTGCCGCGATAGCGTCGATGGGTACGTCGCCGATGGCCGTGTGCGCGTCGGGCCGCTCGACCACACGCCCCATGATCCGCACCGCCTGCCGGAACTCCGCCATGTAGCCGTAGGCCATCTCCATCACGACATAGGTGCCGCCCTCGATTTCGGTCACCTCCGGGTAGGTGGCAGCCACGTCATACGTCCACGACTCGCCGGTGGAAACGACGTCCACGGCAATGCCCACCGCCTCAATGGCACGCTTGGCCGCAAGCACCTTGTCGATGGCGCGCCCTCCTTCCACAAAGCGCTCGTCCCGCGTCGGCTCCGCCACGCTTGGCGTCTGGTGGCTCATCACTCCGCGGAACGCGAGGTGGGTCGCCTCGCCCACCCTTCGTGCCAACCGCACCGCCTGATCGATGCTGCGCACGCCCCCACGCCCCATGGTCGTGTCGATCTCGATCACGACGCCAATCGTCGCGTCCTCTTGCCGCGCACCTGCTTCAAGCCGGTCGATCTGGGTTTCGTGGTCAATCGCCACCATCACGTCGGCCGCATGCGCCAGCGCCGCCAGACGCCGAATCTTGCGCGGCGCAACCACCTGATTCGCCACTAGCACGTTGCGCGCCGCCCCGGCATGAACGAACGCCTCCGCTTCCGAGACCTTGGCCGCGCACACGCCGCCCACCGTGCCACCAGCCTCGATCTGCATCGCCAGGATGCGCGGGCACTTGTGATTCTTGCCGTGCGGGCGCAGGCGAATGCTGCGGCCCCGATAGTGCTCGGCGATCACGCCGATGTTGTGCTCGAGCGCCGCCATGTCGAGCAGCAGTGCCGGAGTGTCGAGTTCCGCAATTGGCGTGCCGATCATTGCCACGCCCCCCGTGCGCTCACCGGCCACACGGCTTCGAGCCGCCCCTCACGCACGCCGTAGACGAAATCGTGCAACGCAAACGCGGTGGCGACGTCGCCGGGAACGAGCTCCAGCCAGTCGCCGATGGAAAACGGTTGCGCGCCGGATCGAACCGCAACGATGCCGTGCTCGGCGCTGCCGGCATTGGCGATCAAGCCTTCGCGCCCCTTGACCGTGGGCGATGCAGTGTCACGCCCGATGGCCTTCTGGCCGCAATCGTGAATGGCGCGGTCCGGCTCCGGCGTGCCGGACCAAACGATGATGGGCGGGCCGCCGCCGAACGCGCCGAGCGCT
>VXPR01000316.1 GCA_009839405.1 Gammaproteobacteria bacterium | reverse complement strand
TCCTAACACCCCCCTCTCAACTCCGGCGCAAGCGTCGTTTTCTATGGCGCTTACCTCCTAGCGCGCCCTGACACGCGCGGTGGCAGTTCCCTTCGCCCGCTTTGGCTATGATGGCAGCTCTGCAAAGACCGCTCTTGGGGGAGACTGAGCATGCACGATCTGGTCATCCGCAACGCAACCATCGTGGACGGCACGGGCGCTCCGAAGAGTAGCGGCGACGTCGTAGTCGACGAAGGCAAGATCACGCACGTTGCGCCGACGGGAGCCAGCCCGGCCAAGGCGCGGCGCACCATTGACGCCAAGGGCGACCTCCTGACTCCCGGATTCGTCGACATCCACACCCACTACGACGGCCAGGTGTGCTGGGACAAGCACGTCACGCCGACGAGCTGGCATGGCGTGACCTCGATCGTCATGGGCAACTGCGGGGTCGGGTTCGCTCCCGTGCGTCCCGGCACCGAGGACCGGCTGGTGGAACTCATGGAGAGCGTGGAGGACATCCCCGGCACCGCGCTGCACGACGGCATCCCCTGGGGTTGGGAGTCGTTCGCCGACTACCTCGACGGCATCGACACCCCCTACGCGGTGGACGTGGGCACGCAGGTGCCGCACGTAGCCATGCGGCTCTACGTGATGGGCGAGCGCTGCTACGACGATGCGACGCCCGAGGACATGATGGAGATGCGCGCCCTGACCCGCGCGGCGCTCGAGGCGGGCGCACTTGGGTTCTCCACCTCGCGCTTCTACGGGCACGTGGACCGCGCGGGTAACCTGGTGCCGGGCACGCGGGCGTCGGCGGAGGAGATGAAGACCATCGGCAGCGCGTTCGAGGGGCTCGACTTCGGCACCATGGAGTTCGTCTCCGACAGCCTCAACCAACCCGAGGAGCTGGCGTGGATCGAGCACATAACGCGCACCACGGGCTGCATCGTCACGCCGCTGATGACCGCGGGTCCCGCGCCGGTGTGGGAGCTCGCGGAGAAGCTGCACGCCGAAGGCCATCAACTGCGCCCGCAAGTGGGCGCGCGCCCGGCGTCGATCCTGATGACCTTGGACGGGACCATCAATCCCATGCGGCAGTTCCCGGCCTATAGGGAGATTCACGGGCGGCCGCTCTCGGAGCGCCGGGCGGTGCTGCGGGATCCCGAATTCCGTCGGCGGGTGGTTTCGGAAGAGCCGATCCTGCCGCCCAACGCGGACGCCGTGCGCTTCCTCAGCGATCATGAGTACCAATACGTCATGGATGCCGAACTCACCTACGAGCCCGGCCCCGACGACACCGTGGCGGCCGTGGCGCGCGCCCGGGGAGTCCACCCGCGCGAGGTCATCATGGACACCCTCGCCGACGGCCAGCCGCTCTTGGCGCTGTTCGGCCGCTACGAAGGGGACCTCGAAGGCCAGCGCGCCTCCATCGAGCATCCCCAGAGCGTGTTCGGCCTGTCCGACGGCGGCGCCCACTGCGGCGTGCTGGTGGACGCGAGCGTGCCGACCTACATGCTGAGCTACTTCACCCGCGACCGAAAACGCGGCCCGTGCATGCCGCTCGAGTTCGTGGTGCACAAGCTCACGCAGGATTCGGCTTCCGTGTATGGGCTGAAGGACCGTGGCGTGATCGCGCCGGGGTATAAGGCGGACTTCAATCTGATTGACTACGACGGGCTGCGGCTAATGCCGCCGGAGATGGTGTACGACCTTCCCGCCGGGGGGAAGAGGCTGGTTCAGAAGGCCCAGGGGTATCGGATGACGATCAAGTCCGGGGAGGTGACCTATGAGGGTGGGGAAGCCACCGGCGCGATGCCTGGGAGGTTGATCCGGGGGCCGCAGGCCGGGCCGAACGTCGCAGCACTCTGAAGCGAGCTGCTTGGCTGAAACGGACGGACTGCCACTCGGAGAGGCACTGCGGTGATGTCCGCGCTAGCGCTCCGGCGAGCGGAGGGTTACGCCGCCGTCCACCACCAACGCCTGGCCCGTGATGTAGCGGGCGTGGTTCGAGGCGAGGAAGGTTACGGCGTGGCCGATGTCCCAGGGGGAGCCTTCGATGCGTAGGGCCGAGGCGTTCTTGCGTTGCTCGCGCACCTCGGGGGTCATGTTGGGGCCGTTCACCATGGGCGTGAAGACCGGGCCCGGCATCACGGCGTTGACGCGGATTCCGGCTTCGGCGTGATCCACCGCCATTGCTTGCGTGAGGGCGATGACGGCACCCTTGGAGGTGGAGTAGGCGGTGTTGCCCTTGGGGCGGATGGCGGAGATGGAGCCGATGTTGACGATGGCGCCGCCGCCGGCTTCGGCCATTGCCGGGATGAGGGTGCGGGAGGTCAGGTACATTGACGTGACGTTGGTGTTCATCACGCGTTCCCACACTGCGGGGTCGGTTTGGACGACGGTGCCGGCGGCGCCGATTCCCACGTTGTTGACGAGCACTTGGGGCGGGCCTAGCTCGCGAGTCACCATCGACCGCAGCGCTTCGCAATCGCTCTCGTCGGTGACATCGGCGGCGAAGGGAACTGCGGAACCGCCCTCGGCTTCGATCATCTCCACGGTGCGCTGGCTCGCATCGGCGTCGCGGTCAACCACCACCACGGCAGCACCGGCGCGAGCGAGCAGGATCGCCGCAGCGCGGCCATTGCCGATCTCGAAGCCCCTTGCGCCGCCGCCCGTGACGATGGCGACACGCCCCTCGAGGCCTACATCATCGATGGCGTTCACGGGCTCGGACATCGATCAGAACGGGTGCTGGTTGTCGGTGTGGGGACACCAACGGGCGGTGCGCAGGAACGGCAGCAGCGCCTCGAGGGCCTCGCCCGTGCCAATTCGTTCCAGCGCTTCGGCGGCGTAGCCGCTGACGTAGCGGTTGGTGTCGTAGAGCGCCTCTTCAAGTGGCGCGACGGCCCTGACCATCAGTTCCGTGGACCCTTGCGCTGCGGCTCGAACGAGGGAGAGGGCGGCGTCGAAGCGCACCTCCGAAGCGCTGTCGCACATGGCGCCGAGCAGTGCATCCCGGCTGTCGCTTGAGGGCGGCAGAACGCCGATGGCCTCGGCGGCGGCGATGCGCACATGCACATCGTCGTCGCTCATGGCCTCGATCAAGGTTGGAATGGCCGTGTCCGAGCCGATCTCACCCAAGGCAAACGCCGCGTGCTTGCGGCCGCGCGGAGTTCCATTCAAGGCTACATCCTGCAAGCCGGGGAGGGCCTCACCGTCGAGTTGCACCAGTCCGTGTGCGGCGTTGCGCACGGCAGCGTCCTGCTGCCAGATGCGGCCGTTGTCCGAATAGCGACGCTCGTTCTCGTGCGGTTCCGCGTTGCCGTCGAGGGCATTGAGCAAGGCGCGCTGTTGGCCAGCCGCAGCCAGGCGATAGCCGGCGTTGATGCCGGTGGCCTCGTCGTCCGACGCGAGTTCCTCCGCATGAGCTTTGCCGTTCGCGCGGCACCCGGCCCCACCCGAAAGCCAACTCCAGGTGGCCTGCCAGACCGGGGAGAGGTCGAGCGGGGGCGCGCCTTGCGGCTGCCGCCACGGCTGGCTGACTTCGGTCTTGCGCGGCGGCGCCATGCGCGTGAACTCGAACTTGAACATGTAGCGGTTCAAGTCCGTCTGGTTCTTCATCTTCCGATGCCAGATGTCGTAGTGGATCAGCACGAACGAGCCGGCCGCCCCGGCTATGGGGACCTCGGTGCAGATGCCTTCCGGCCGCTGGTTCAGGTGCTGGCTGCCGGCCATCACCGCAGTCGGGCCCTTGACCAGCTCCGTGTCCTGCGGGACGTACATCACCATCACCCACCAAGGCCGATGGTTGCGCACACGCCGCGTGTAGCCCCAGTAGCTGTCCTTGTGGAACTCCTGCTCGTCGCTGCCAGGGGGGTTGCGGTGCAGGGCCCGGTGCGGGTGCATGGAGTAATCGGGCCCGAGCACGCTGCCCAGCGCTCCCCGCACCACGGGATCGTGGAAGAACTCGATCAACTCCGGGATCAACGGCAGCAGGTTGTTGCCGAAATGCCCCATGCCCGTCGCCCCTTCGCCTCGCCCATCCGCCACGGCATCAAAGCGCTCGAAGATGGTGCGGTGGTAGCTCTCCGGCAAGGACGAGCGCAGCACCAGAAAGCCATTCGCAAGGAACTCCCGGCACTGATCCGCGCTGAGGGGGATGGGTGGGCGACTGGCGTTCTGCCGCCTCACGGTCAAGGGATAGGTACGCATGGGCAAAGCCTAGCACCCTGTCGGACCTTCGGAGCGCGCAACCCGCCGGATAGTCCGACAGGACGATAGGGCGGCTGGGGCTGGGGTAAGTAGCGTTGTCCGAGGCAACGGTTCTCGTGGCGCTAGCAGTCTGTCGGACTTGGCGATGGGACGGTTCTCGGAGGGAAGGCATTCTGCCTTCCCTGGCGCCGTCAGGCGCCCTGCCTTCGCAACCTCGCGCTCGCGCACCTGACGGTGCGCAGGGAAGGCAGAATGCCTTCCCTTGTCTGTTGAAATGAGTCCGCCCCCGACGCGCTGGCGTCGAGGG
>VXPR01000602.1 GCA_009839405.1 Gammaproteobacteria bacterium | reverse complement strand
GCTCTGCTCCGGCCCCTCCGCGCGCGCTGGGTTGCGCCGCGCCGGGGCGCTCGCCCCCCAATAATCGATCCAGCTCAACGCGGCGTTGCGTCGGCACTCGAGGTCCGCGGCGTTGGTGTAGCTCGACGTGCGGAACTCCTCCTGGGTGAGAGCCGCGAGCTCTGCGTCTCCGTGCTTGCGCTCGTTGTCCCAGTCCACCAGCGTGCCGGGGCAGGCCGCCAGGAGATACTCGGTGAAGCCATTGGAGTTGAGTCCGACCCGCTGACCGGCCCCCAGTTCCTCGAGCTGGCCCCGGAACTCGACGTTGGTGTAATCCACATCGAACACGAGGTCGCCGTCGAAGAACTTGAGCGAGAACCCGACGTTGTAGAGATCTGAGGTCTCTGCCTCGAGGTTCGGGCTTGCCGCGCTCGCCGTGCGCACGTCCGGCGTGCCGCCACCCTTGCTGGCGCCAGCGTCGATGCAGTCCTGCATTTCGGGCAGGTAATCGCAGATGTAGTCGCCGAGCGTGCCGACGTTGGACACCTCGGCTGCACCGAACAGCGCATACAGCCCTGGCGTCACGAAGCCTTGGGTGATGCTGCCGCGCAGGGCGAGCATGTCCATCGGCTCGTAGCGCACCGCCAGCTTCGGAATGGTGGTGTCGAACGTGGTGGAGCCCGGCTGGCCGTAGATGCCCGTCGTCTCGATCTCGGTGTAGCGCAGCGCCACCTGTGCCTCCAGCGTGCCCAAGACGTCGCTCGACATCAGCGGCAGCGCGAACTCGGCAAAGATCGCCCGACTTGACTGTTCGCTCTTGCGCAGGGCGAAGCGGTTGCCGCCGATAGCCGACTGTGCGAGGGCGTGGGGTCGGTACTCCTCCTCTTCGAGCCGCCAGTGCGTGCCGATGGCGAAGCCCACCGGCTCGTCGTTGTACCACAGGTCAAACAGGCTCGAGTTGGCCGCCACCACATCGACGATGGTCATGCCGAGGTCCTGGATGTTGTAGGACATCACGTTGCCGGCGAGCCGGTGCTCTTCCTCGGTGTTGACGTAGTCGTGGTCAGGCGGCGTGAAGCCGGGGTCGTTCTCGGCCGGGAACTTGTTGTTCGGGTTGCCGGTGATGAAGCCGTTCTCGTCCATCATCAGATAGGTCGTGCTGAACGGGTTCCAGCAGGAGTTGTTGTTGGGCCCGGCGTTGCAGCGCAGCGCCTGGATCATCGCCGGGGTCACTTCCTGGAACTGGTTCTGCTCGCGGTTGCCCTTGGACCAGATCCAGTCCGCATCGACGATCCAGTCCGTGTCCGGGATGCGGATTTCGCTGCCGAGGCGGATGCGGATGTCATTGCGCTGGGTGCGGCGCAGGAAGTGCAGGATGCCGTCGTTCACGGCCCAGTCGAGATTGTTGTTGCGCGGATGCTTGGGGAAGGCGAACAGGCGCCGTTCCTCGAACCGCACATCCTCGTAGAACACGATGCCGCCGCCGTCCGGGTCGAACCGGTCCGGGATGCCATCGCCGTCAGCGTCGCCGAGCCCCATGAGCACAACCCTGGCCTCCGGCAGGCGCTGGGCGTTGTTGTCGGCAATGCCGTCGCCGTCCCAGTCGCGGTCGGGGATGCCGTCGCCGTTCATGTCCTGCGCGAACACCAGCAGTTCGCCGGGCTCCATCAGGTAGTCGTAGCGGCCGTTGCGGTTGACGTCGACGAAGTCGAGCTGGCGCGTGGGCCGTGCGTTCCACGTGCTGGAGCCCCCGCCCCAAACCGCGGGATTGCTGCCCGGGTTGCAGTCCGTGAAGCCCGGCAGGTCGGCGCAGGGGGCGACGCCCGCCGGCCACACGTCGGGCGTTACGCCCGGCCAGAAGACATTCGTGCCGGGCGGCAGGAAGGTGTTGTTGTCGTTCGGGTCCCACATGAGGCTGGGGATGTAGTCGGTGATGGTCGAACCGTCCGCGAAGGCGCGGAACGGGTTGCCGGGGTTCGAGCCGATGGCTATCGGGAAGCGGTCGTCCACGAGGCCAGCGCCGGAGTAGAAGTCGTTGAAGCCCGGTGCGTAGAGGCGGGTGTTGTAGTCCACGGCACCGGAGACGAACTCGCCGCGCACCGTGATGTTGTCGGTAAACTCGTACTCGAAGTACGCCATGCCCTTCTGCCGCGAGCTCTCTGCCTGGATGTCCTGATAGTCGGAGTCCACCATGCGGCAGTGGTAGGCCGGGTCGTTCGGGTCCATGTAACCGTTCATGAAGTTGCCGTGCTTGGCAACGTCGTTGTACTGGAACGTCTCGCCGGGCACGTTGCGGAAGTCCGTGCCCCAGTGGGAGCCGAACTGCGCCTGCCACTGATCCCGGCGGGCGTTGTGGGACTCCTCGCCGTTGCCCCAGTCGAAGAACGGCCCGAACTGGCTCATGGGCGGGGGGCCCTCCTCGTCGTGCCCGGCGGCGAAGCCGTGGGCACAGCCGGGGTCTTGCGACCATCCCACGGCGATTTCGCTGATGTTGTCGGACCAGCGCCTGTGGCCGGCCTGGCTCGCGAAGCCGTACCCGGCATCGTCGAGGGCGGTGCGTTCCTCAGGCGTCATCAGTTCCCCGAGTGGCGATCGCACCGGAACGTGGATTCGGCTCGCCGGGTTGCCACCGGCGTCGTAGGCATCCTTCCAAAAGCGTGACCACTGACCGTAGCGGTAGTGGTCGTTGCCGACCGTGGTGTGCCGCGCCCAGGGGTTCTTGGTGTCGATGATGTAGTCCGGCCGGTCGGTAAAGCGCATCCGGTCTGTCTCGCGCAGTTCCATCGCGAAGATGGCTCGTCCGCGATCGCCCTGCACGCCGCCGAGCATGCTGAAGGCCTGGTTCGGGGCGCCGTCTTCAAGCGGTGACTGCCAGTCCACGCTGAACGTCAGTCCTTCGAAGTCCTTGCGCGGCACCATGTTGATGACGCCGCTCACGGCTTCCGCGCCGTATAGCGCGGAGGCGCCGTCGAGGATGGTCTCCACGCGACCGATGGCGATGGACGGGTACATGCCGCTGACGTCGACGCCAGCGCGCTCGCCGCGGGGAGTCGTGTCCGCCGGCAGGCGGTGGCCGTCCATCATGGTCATGGTGGCGCGGGTGCCGAGGCCGCGGAGGTTAGCCCAGACTTCCGTGCCTTGGTTGCCTTGCTGGTTGTCGGCCTGCCCGCCCCATTCGTCGTTGCTGATGCCGTCCTGCCCGGACTCGGAGCAGCAAATGCCCTCGAACGGTGCGGCATTGGCGTTGACGCCGAGCTGGAACGACTGGTCGAAGATGACGTCGCCGATTTCGGCGTTGCCGGACATTTCGATGTCGATGTTGTCGAGGATCGACTTCGGCGATGGCAGATCGAAGTTGTCGCGCCGGATGTAGGACCCGGTCACGAGCATCTCCTCGATTTCGCCGTCGGCCTCCGCGACTTCCTCTTCTTCGGCCTCTGCGTCCTCGTCCTGCGCCGTGGCGACGACGCCGAACGTCAGGGTGAGCGACGCGCACAGGATGCGAATCAGTTGCTTGCGTGGGTGCAGAACCATCACCTTCCTCCTGGGCCCGGCGTCAGGTGAGGCGCGGACCCGGTGAACCTAGCTGCCCGTGTGCAAGTGCGATCGAAAGCGAAGGTCGCACACGTTGGCACCGAAAACTATGCCTATCGTCGGCTGCGGTCAAGGGGAGTTTTCGGCGCCCTCGGCGCCATAGCTGGCGGCGCCTCGGCCGCGCGCGAGAACGGCGCCTGTGCCGGCCGCAAAATCACCGAACCGCTCCACCGTGCCTCCAGGCCAGCGCACCGCGACATCGCGGGCGAATGCGAACTGGCCGAGCCCGAGGTGGACGCGGGGATCGTGCGATGCCAGATAGCTGGAGGAGGGCGTGGCATCGCGCCGCACGCGGCGGCTGCCTACCGTTGCCAGCACCGCGGCGCCCGGAACGTCCGCGCCCTGCTGGTCCAAGAGGCGAAAGCGCGCCCAGTTGCCGGCCTCGGCGCGGTTCATCAGCAGGTACGCGGGACTGTCGCGGTTGACGACGAGGACGTCGAGGCGGCCGTCGTTGTCGACGTCCCCCACGGCAGCGGCACGGCTAGTGTGTACAAGCGGCGCGGCAGTGCCGGCGCGGGGCTGCGCCGGGGAAAACCGAATGCCCGAGTCTTGCGCCCGGCCGCGGTAGAGCAGATTCGGCTCGGCGAACGGGTCTGTCGCGGCGTTTGGGTCGCCGTCGACCTTGCCGTTGGCTTGGTAGATGTCGAGCCAGCCGTCGTTGTCGAAGTCCTGTGCGACGGCGCCGAAGCGGGTATGGCGGCGCCCGTGCACCGTCAGCCCGGCTTGTGCCGTCGCATCGCTGAAATAGCCGCCATCGTTGCGGTGGTAAGAGTCGGTTTCGCCCTCGAGATTCACCACCAGCACGTCCGCGTCGCCGTCGTCGTCCATGTCGGCCACCGCAACGCCCATGCCGGCCTTGGCGCCGCCGTGGTCGTCCACCGCACAGCCCCACGCCGCCGCCGCCTCCTCAAAGCGGAGGCCCCCCAGATTG
>VXPR01000171.1 GCA_009839405.1 Gammaproteobacteria bacterium | reverse complement strand
GCCTCTCTCAGGATTGCCATGGCAATCGCCACCTTTTGGCGCATGCCCTTGGAGTAGGTTTGCATGCGCATTTCGCGGGCCTCGGCCTGCAACGCCACGCGCTCCAAGGCTGCATCGAGCGCTTGCCGGTGCGGTTCGGTCCCGGCGAGTGACAGGAAGTAGCGCAGGTTCTCATAGGCATTCAGGTGGCCATACAACGCGGCCGCCTCGGGCAGGTAGGCGATTGCTTGGCGGGCGGCGCTGACGTCTTCACTTACGGTGCGGCCCTGCACCTGCACGCTTCCCGACGCCGGCGCGAGGAAGCCGAGAAAGGTCAGCAAGGTAGTCGACTTGCCGGCGCCGTTGCCGCCGAGCAAGGCATGAACTTCGCCCTGCGCAATGCGGAAGGACACGTCCTTCAACACTTCCTGGCCGGAGCGTACTACCCTGAGTGCCTGGGCGGACAGCGCTATGGGGATGGCGGGACTCACAGGTAACTCAGCCATGGCTTGTTGCGCTTCTCTCGGTGTTTGTAGGCCGCGAAGGCTCTCGCGACGGGAACGTGCGCCAGTACCAGGGCGGCGGCACCTGCCCAAATCCAGGCAACGCTGCTGAAGCCATAGCGCTCCCCCTGGGTCGGACCAAACATCAGGAACAGAACCCAATAGGCAGCCAACAGGACATACAAATGCACGACGTAAAGGAACAGGGGAACCGAACCAAAGTCTTGAATCGCGCCCCACAGCCGCTTTTGTCCGCGAATTGATTCAAGCCATGCCAGAAGCAGCAGACCAATGCCCAGCGTCACCAGCAGAAAGTCGAGCGAAGGCGGGTATTTCGTGAAGTTCAGGAACGACATGAGGGTCTCAGCCACGGTTCCCTCTGCTGACCAAGGCGCCGCCTCCCCATAGAGATTGAAGCCTCGCAGAAACGCCAGCAGCGCTAAACACGATGCGCCAAGAGCAAGCAGCGCCTTCCTTCTCGTGAGTGCCGAAACCGATGCCGCATACAGCGGCCCCGCGAAATAGCCGAGAAGAATGACTCCGAACCACGGTAGCGCAGGGTAGGACAGACTGATCGTCAACCCTCCGATCTGCCCTAGTTCGCCGGGATCGTGAAGCACCGTCCACAGCACGTATCCGAACCCCCCCGGTGCAAAGTCGATGGGGCCGAGGGCGTTGTGTCCAAACACAATCAGAAACCCCAGGGCGCCAAGCCACCAGTAGTTGAGTCGGCAGGCCAGCGACAGCCCAATCATGCACAGGCCAATCGCCCAGAGCACCTGCAGGAACAGGAATGAGGGATAGCTGTCAGCCCAGACGAGATAATAGAGCACGAGCTCAATCAATATGATGACGAGGCCCCGCCGGAACAGAAACCCGGATGGTGATCGATGCTGGCCGCCGGCCGGATGGGCGTAGAGCCATGCCGAGAGCCCCGCCAGGAAAATAAACACTGGCGCACAAAGGTGGGTGAGATAGCGCGTGATGAATAGATCAGGCTCAACGGATTCGAACATCGGGTCACCGGTCCGTGTGTGCATATAAAAGCGTTCACGAACGTGATCCAACATCATCAGCACAATGACCACGCCCCGCAGGATGTCCAGCGACGCGATCCGGGCTGCAGGGGCGCTTTCGTCGGTCATTGGCTTTGGGCTCGAGGAGTGTGACAAGGGGACTGGTCTGAGGCGCAACCTCGCTGTCGCGCCTCAGACTCGGCCCTGTTACAGCGAATAGGACGCCGTGATGCGGAAGCGCCGCGGTGCGCCCGGTTCCACCCAGACGTCCGCGTACGAGTTGGTGTAATACTCCTCGTCAAATACATTGTCTAGGTCAAGGCGAATGGCGAGTCGCTCGGTGGGTTTGATCTGACCAAAGAGCCGCGCCATGGTATAGCTCGGCAAGGTGAAGTCAAAGGCTGTGAACCCCAGGCGCTCGCCCGTATGTTGAACGCCGGCGCCCACCTGCGCAGCCACGCCACCCATTTGGAAACTCTGGCTCACCTGCAAGCTGAGCTGGTTTTCGGGCGAGTTGATGAGCGGGTCACCGGCCTCGATGGTCACGCCCCAGTCCGCTTCGAGACTAGTGGTGGAAAACTCGGCGTCGGTGTACGCGTAGGAAAACCATAGATTGAAGCCGCTCTCGAAGGCGAGGTCTGCGTCAACCTCGAACCCGTGGCTGGCCGCCGCACCGGCATCGTGAGAAAACCACCCTGCAGCCACGGCTGCCGGCCGATCGTCGTTCACGAGGATGTTGCTTTGATCGATGTCGAACAGCGAAAGCGTGACCGAGCCAGAGACGCCCTCAGCAAACTGGGCCACATCCAGCTTCAGCCCAATCTCGGTGGATTCCGTGAGGTTGGGCGCGAACTGGTTGCCTTGATAGTCAGACCCTGGCTGCTGGCGGAAGCCTTCGCCATAGGATGCATAGAGGCTCAGGCCCTCGCCCACCAAGTAAACCGCGCCAAGCTGCGGAGAAAGGCGAGTATCCGAGGAGGTGGCCGTCCTTCTCGGAGACGCGTTGAGGTTGGTCAGGTCGTGCTCGAAGTCGTCCCAGCGAAGACCAACGCGCAGCTGCAACCGATCGGTGACGTCGATTTGGTCCTGCAAGTAGATGCCGAATCCTGTCAGGTTTTCGTCTCGGTTCGTGTTTGGGCCGGGCACCGGCTGCGGGAACAGGCCATAGACTGGATTGAACACGTCCAGGAGAAGGTATGCGGACGGATCGAGGGTGCTGACGTCCGTATCCCCCGGAAACCAGCCCGGCCGGTAACGCAGGATGAAGTGGCTGATGTCGAAGCGGTCGTGGTCCGCGCCCACAAGCAACCTGTGGCGCAGTGAGCCAGAATCGAACTCGCCCGCTATTTCAGCGCGGGCCACGAAGTAGTCGGACGCAAAGTTTCGATAGCGGAAGAATCGAGACAGGCTTCGACCATCCAGAAAGTACGTCTGGCGTCCGCCGAAGTTCGTCTCGGATGCGTTGCCCTCAAAGGACGTATCTCGGTACCCGAGGCCGGCCAAAAGGCTCCAGTTGTCGGAGAAGTTGTGCTGGGCTTCGAACTGGTGACCAAGCACCTCGGTCGTGATGGGCCCGTCGCCGGGCTCGCCAACAAAGGTTTCACGCGGCGTGAAACCATAGGTATCTGAATAGGCGACACCTCGGTCGAAGGGAATCTCCTGCTCGGTGAATTCCAGTTCGTAAGTCACGCTGGTGCCATCGGAAACATCCCAAGTGACGGACGGATATAGGCCGACGCGCTCTGTCTCAACTGTATCTCTGAAGCTTCCCGCATCCTCGTAGAATGCCACGATGCGCACGCCCAACTCGTCGTTGCTAGCTGGCGTGGTTTGCACATCCCCCTCGAGGCGCATCTGGTCCCAGCGACCGTACGTGGCGCGGAAGTCACTCGCCGTCTCGAACTCGGGCCGCTTGGTGATCAGGTTGACCGTGCCGCCAGGCTCGCCCCGTCCAAACAGCGCCGAGCGCGGCCCCTTGAGCACTTCCACGGAATCGACGCCGGCCAGGTCCCGTGGTCCTGCGAACCCGCGGCCGGCATTGAATCCGTTCACCAGAAAGCCGCTCGGCAAGTTGATGTCGCCCGAGAAACCTCGAACCGAAAAGCTGTTCCACAAACCGCCAAAGTTGTTCTGCCGGGCGACGGCTGCTGACAGGTCCAGTGCCTCGTTGAGGTTAATCGCGCCGACTTCGCGCAGCAGGTCCTCGTTGATGATCTGATCCGCAGATGGTTTTTCGAGATTGTCGAAGTTGCCCTGATAGGCTCGGCGCTTGCCAACTACGAAAACCTCCTCCACGACTTGCCCGGAATCACCGGTCTCGGTCGTTTCTGCCGCAATGGGCAGCGCGCACGGAAATGTGAGTGCGGCGGCGAGCGCAAGCGCCACCGACTTGGATTTGGGTTTGGTCATTTCTCTCAATCTATATGTGTTTGAACTGCCACAAGGACCGCAACGCAACGCGCCTACGTTCCTAACGGAGCAACGAAATTGAAGGAACTTTAGATCGAGGGAGGGCCGGTGGGCGGATGTCGAATCGAGCGAAAGCGCGTTGGCGGCGCTTGGCGCGGGGATTGGGGGGCAGAGGACACCGAGGCGACCAACATGGACGCAGTGACGTTGGCAGTCGCAACGAGCCCTTCCTGCTCTTCTGTCAGGATTGCAAGACAAGCAACGCCATCGTGCTCATGGGCGTGTGGGCCGAACTCACTCGCATGGACAACGGAGCACGCCAGCCCGGCCAGAATGAGAGCTGTGACCAGCCCTGACATCCGGTTGTGCTGAGGCGATAGCGGCATGGCGCGCGCGATTCTGGCACGGACAGGATTTCGACACAACCGGCAACCGCCTATCGGTCGCTTGCGCTAGCAGTCTGTCGGACTTGGCGGCGGCGGCCCACTGGTCTGCCGGACAGGGCGACGCATGCGTCGCCCTTCTCGGTTGGCCATCCTCAGGCGCTAGCAGCCTGTCGGACTTTGCCGCGTAGCGGCGAAGTGCGAATGGCTGCTA